>NZ_JAHBDD010000019.1:0-76731 GCF_019956155.1 Pseudomonas sp. BF-RE-22
GATGGTGTGTCAGTCGACATCGTAGTGGCTGACACACCATCGCCAGCAAGCCGGCTCCTACAGGGGTTACGTTGATCTTCTGAGATAACAAAGCCGCAACTCTGGTTGCGGCTTTTTCGTTTCTGGCCTGAACGCAGGCCTTAGCCTATCGCCTCGCCCAATGTGCGGTACCCGGCTACCGCACATCCCTTTCGATTCGGTTTTACGTTGAGGAACCACACATGCAAAGGATTGCATCATGCCCACACCTGCATCACCACCCGCCGCCGCAAGCGACACCGACATCATCGTGCGGGCGGTTCACACCCGATTCAATACCCGACCGACTTTACGCTCGCAAACCGCCCGCCTGCTCAAAGACGGCATTCTGGAAAAATACCCGCAACTGGCGTTCGACCCTGAGCGAACCAAAATTGCCCAACCGATCCCGGATGGCGCCTGGCGGTTGACGCTGCTTCTGGACGTGGTACTCGACTACCTGGCCAGCGGCGCATTCCCCGATCTCAGCGAGCAATACGGTCGCAGCTGTTTTTTGACAAACCGTGCCCCCGCGCAACTTACCGTCGACAACACGACATCGCGACTGCCCGACCTGCAAGTGATTGCGCAAGTCATCCGTGAATTACCCGACATTTTCTACATCGGCGCTCAGGAATCATTGACGACCTGCTGGAATGAACAGGACGAAACCGGCGTCAGCCGCTGGCAATGGTTGGGGAACCTGCTCGCCGGCGTGTTGAAAACATCCGCAACGCGCCTCGCGGCAAGTGATGCCGAGCAGGCCGGGATTCTATTGGAGCTGGCCCGCCAACCCGACAACCGCGAACGCCTTCTGCGTCCTTGGGCCAAAGGTGCAATTGAAGCCTGCACGCTTCAAGTCACGCTGAGCAGAGGCGACATGTCGTTCACACTACAGGCGCCGGATATCCTGGTGATTTGCGGCGAGACCCATTTGTTGTGCAGCGTGACCGGCAACATCGAATCGTTCCCGTCCCTGCAAGCCTTCGGTGCCGCGTGGGGCGCGCGGTTTCAGCAAGACTTCACGGCGGACTCCATCACCTGGAAACGTTTTGCTCCGGACGGCAACATCTTTGATACCCAGGCAGCTCTGCTGCTGAACCGGCAACTGGAAGATTTGCAGTCGCTCAAACTGCCCGCACGCCAAAGCCTGGCTGACCTTGAAAAGCGTTTCGACGCGATCACCGATGTCGCCGCACTGTTTATCGGCAGCGACAACCACCCAACGCACCTTCACGCCCTACAGACAACGATTCCCGAGTGGTTGCAAGGCGCCAGCGCCACAGAGCGCATGGCCTGGCGTAAACACACGTTGTCGATGGCCAGTGTCAAACAGCAAACACAGGGGCGCTCGTTGCCCGACGACGTCGTTGACCTTCGCACATTCGCCAGAAATGCGCTGCATGAGCAAATGCTCAAAGACCAGCCCTTGGCGCCCGGCTACAAGTCCGATGAACTGGAACTGACCTTTCACGTGCCTGTCGGCGACTTGGGCAGCGGCTACCTCGAACCCGTCAAAATGTCCCTGACCGACCTGGCGATCAACAACCTGGCAGGCAAACCCAAGGGCCGGATGACCCTTCGCCACACCGAAAACCAGTTGATTCAAGACTGGACCACCGAGGCCTATTTGCTGGATCTGGTGAGCCGCGTTGATGTCGGAAAACATTACCCCGAGTACATCGAGGCGCAGTTGCTTGGCAACAGTCCCGAGGCCAATGAGCGACTGCGACTCTTCGGCCTGGAACTGAGCCTGCATTTACCGCTGCGTGCCCTTGAGCATTCGATCAAAGGTGAGCATGGCTTCACCTTCCTGGGCTATCGATATGTCGATGCAGTGTTCCAGCCGCTGGCCGCCGAGCGCATTGTCGAGGAGCAGTCCGTCGTCATCAGGCCATTGGCGTTTCAACGCAAGGCCGTGGCCTCGTGTGATGTGGTCAGCAACATGTTCATCATCGAGCCGAAAGACCTGAGCGCAGTCAGCCCGCATATTCTATACCGACCTCTGTACTCAGAACCCCTGCACCAATACCCCAGCCGTCAGGACTTGCTGAGGGCCATTGCGCAAACCGGCCCGTTGCAAACCAGTGTGCTGACCTGGCTGCCGGATCGCGCACGGCCGATCTACGACAACAACGGCTTCACCGAACCGCACATTGTCCACTTCCATGCAGGGGACGAATTCACACTGCCTGAAAAGCCCCAACCGGCGATTCTGGCCGGCGACGAAGCGGTTGGTGACTGGCTCACCGCGCTGGAAGAAGGTCGATTGCTGGCCAGTCTGTTCGTCAGCAATGCACGCACACTGATCGATCTGGCGGATCGGCAATCGGTGTCGAATGCCGAGAGCCGCTGGGCGATCATCCTTGAGGGTGGCTGGCTGGTGTTCAACAACCTGATTCTGCCGTTGTTGCGCGGCCCTGCCATGGTGGTGGGCTGGATGCTGCAAATCGCCCACAGCCTGATCACCGATCTGCCAGCGCTGGACAGTGATGACCCGAAGGCGCGGAATCAGGCATGGATCGATGTGCTGTTGAACATTGGCCTGTTGGTTCTGCATGTCGCTCGAGAGGAAGCAGCCCCGGCACTTTCCGACAGCGCAGCGACGACAGTTCCGGATGCCCTCGCCTCCTTGCGCCGTCCTGCGCAGACATTTTCATGGCCCGCCGAATCGACTATTACCCAGGACACTGCGGGCCTGCCCTCCGAGCCGCCGGGCAGTGGCAAGACCCTGCTCGACTTCAACCAGTCGAGCGCGCGCGATTCGGCAACCGCCCAACTGTTCAACACGTTACGGGAGGTTCAAGTGCCATGGCCGACACCTCTGCCAGAGCCCGTTAGCACCGGCGTGTTCAAAGGTTTGTACCGGATCGGCAATCTTTGGCACGCCACCGTCGCCGGCCTGCTGTTTCGCGTGAGTATCGTGCCTGGGTTCGGCGAGGTGTATCTGATACATCCGGAGCACCCGGATCATCCCGGCATCAAGCTCAAGACCAATGGAGCGGGCCACTGGACTCTGGACCAAGGGTTGAAACTGGTTGGCGGCGGGCGCAATTCGAGGATCAGCGCCCAACGTGAAATGACGCAACAACGCATCAGCCTGCTGGAACTCAATCGTCAGGAATTCGTGGATCAGCAAGTGCGGGTGCAGAAGCGCGTCGACATCGCCGAAAACCTGATGCAGCTGAAAAGGAACGACGCCGCCAGTACAGAGCTCGATCGCGCCACCTACAGGCAACGGTTCGTTGATGAGCTGGACAAACAGACCGAAAGCTACGCTACGCTGCTGGCCGAGAAACGGGAATTGGCCGAGTTGACCAAATCCGATCCCGATCCTGTGCAGTTGTGCAACCTGTCGGAAAACATCATCAACAATGCCCGCAAACGGATCGTCATTGCTGACTGGGAGCGCGAGGCTGTCAATCAAACGTATGCGGACTTGAGAAATGGCGTCGGGCATTTGCATGACGCGTTGATCCGCGAAGGCGACGTGGTACTGGATCGCTATTTTGAGTTCATGCGCAAAACCTCAGAAATCAACGAGTCCTTGATCAAGTTTCTAGATCAGGTAGACAGCCGACTGCAGGAACTCAAGCAGATCCCTCGCCTGGGCATCGAGTACTGGAAACGACTGACCGGCAACAGGCCCGAAGATGAAATAACGGCACTGCGCGTCAAGTGCTATCAGCTGAGTGTCTTGCGCCTGCTCAGTCTCAAGGCCCTCGGAAGCAGCACCATGGGTGTGCTCGAACACACCCTCAGCCCTTTGCTGCTACTGTCACGCTCGCATGCCGAACTGCAAACGGAACACAGCTACACCAACAGCGACCGGACCGCCGTTCTGGAGAACCTGGTCGATCAGTACAACAAGGCACAGGACGGCCTTGAGGCGATAGGCATTTTCAGCACAGATGAACTGCAGGTACACCCCTTCAATCGACTGCGCGAGCTCATTGACCAACTGCGTATCGACGCCGAACGCCGTCTGGCGGAAGCGCTTCAACTGTTGCCGCAACCGGAGGAGCCTTCAACATCAGCTTCCGGCCCCAAGCCGCCGGTGAAGCGTCCCTATTCATGGTCCAGTCGCAAGCGGGTGATCAAAACCGCTAAAGGCACATTAATCGGCGATCTTCGACAACGGGTCGCTCACCAGGAAGGAGACATTGTCGACATCAACCATCCGTTCGAAGAAAGGCCACTGGCTTCGTTCCACGAGCACGAGCCCAATGTCTGGGTAGAAATCGTCGATGCCAGGCCCGCAGCGACCAAGGCAACGCGCCCCTATCAGCAGCTCAAGGGCGATGCCCGCAAGGCGTTGGCCGATGTCGATAAAAACGTGCAGAAGATCGAGGGTTACGCGCAGCGCGCCAGTTCTCCCAAGGAAATCGAAGAGCAATTGCAACGCGAGGCACAAAAGCTGAGCGGGTACGCCGATGGGCTGGAACAGCACGAAAGTCCTCCGGCCAACCGCGAAACAGACGTTTCGCTGATCAGCGGACTCCGCGACAAAGCGCACGTCCTCGAGACCAAGGCCACCGAACTTCGCACCCGCATGACACTCGCTCGACCGCCCAGTAGCGAGGGGGTGGAGTATCTGTTGCGGCGCAATGAAATTTTTGCGCGAATCAATGGCCACCGGGTTCAGCTGAAAACCGGGCGGCGTGACTTCATGCAAGAGTACGCTTTGTTGAATAAAGACAATCAACCCTGGTGGTACGGGCATTTTCACTATGCCAACGCGGATGATGCCAAGGCTGACTACACCCAGGCGCATCTGAAAACCAGGGAGCAACGCTTCGAAACCTACGAATCGGCCATGGCCAAGGCCAAGGATCCGAAGCAAAAAATCGATATTCATCACGGAATCATCAGCAAGGAACTGGCGAACAGCGATTTTCTACCACTGCAACCCCTCTGAGTTTTCCAATCACCCATAAAAAAGCCGCAACCCAAGGTTGCGGCTTTTTGGTTTTGCCTGAGGTTTAGTGAGCAAACAACGAGTTGCCCTTCTGCCCCGCCAGCTTCTCCGGTTTGATCAGGAACCGCGCCAGCGCCGGCAGCAGCCACAACGCGCCGAACATGTTCCAGAGCAGCATGAAGGTCAGCATCAGGCCCATGTCGGCCTGGAACTTGATGGCCGAGAAGATCCAGGTGCACACGCCGATCGCCAGGCACAGGCCGGTGAACAATACGGCTTTACCGGTGGACTTCAGCGTCTGGTAGTACGCCTCTTGCAACGGCAGACCGGCACGCAGGAAACTTTCCAGGCGGCTGTAGATGTAGATGCCGTAGTCCACGCCAATCCCCACGCCCAATGCCACCACCGGCAAGGTCGCGACTTTGACGCCAATGCCCATGAAAGCCATCAGCGCGTTGCCGAGTACCGACGTCAGCACCAGTGGCAACACGATGCACAAGGTCGCCGCCCAGGAACGGAAGGTGATCATGCACATGGTCGCGACGCAGATATAGACGAGGATCAGGATGGTCAGCTCGGATTCCTTGATCACTTCGTTGGTGGCCGCCTCGATGCCGGCGTTACCCGCCGCGAGGATGAACTCCAGGCCTTCCTTGTTGTTTTCCTTGGCGAAGTCCTGCACCGCATGCACTGCGCGATCCAGGGTGGCAGCCTTGTGATCGTTGAGGAACACCAGCACCGGCGCCAGGGAGCAACTGTTGTTGTAGAGGCCGTCAGCGCGGGCGATGGAGTTGTTCAGCACGTCCGGGTTGCGCGACAGGGTTTCCCATTTCAGGTTGCCCTCGTTCATGCCCTTGATCATCTGCTTGGACACGGTCACCAGCGAGATCGCTGACTGCACGCCCTCGGTGTTCTGCATCTTCCACATCAGTTCGTCGATGGGCGCCATTGCTTCATAGCGCGAGCAACCTTCGGACTTGGTCTTGACCATCACCACCAACACGTCGGAACTGGTGGAGTAGTTGCTGATGATGAAGTTGTTGTCCTTGTTGTAACGCGAATCCGGACGCAGCTCTGGAGCACCTTGGTCGAGGTCGCCGATTTTCAGGTTCTGGCTGTACCAGAGGCCGCCACCGAAGGCCAACAGGGCCAACACGATCGATACCGGGGCAACTTTCGGGCTGGCGAAGTTGGACAGCAGGCGCCAGAACGGGTGTTCGCGGTGCGCGTCTTTCTTGCTGCGCTCGACGGCGCGCTTGCTGATGCCGACGTAGGAAATCGCCACCGGCAGCAGGATCAGGTTGGTGAACACGATCACCGCCACACCGATGGATGCGCCGATGGCCAGTTCGCGAATCACGCCGATGTCGATGATCAGCAATGTGATGAAGCCCACCGCATCCGCAAGGATCGCGATCATCCCCGGCAGGAACAATTGGCGGAAGGTGCGCCGCGCCGCAGTCAACGCGTTGTCGGCCTCACTGGACTGCAAGGCGATACCGTTGATCTTTTGCACGCCGTGGGAAATACCGATGGCGAAGATCAGGAACGGCACCAGCATCGAGTACGGATCCAGCCCGAAGCCGAAGAAGTGCATCAGGCCGAGCTGCCAGATCACCGCCACCAGCGTCGTGCTCAACACCGCCACGGTGCTGCGCATGCAGTTGGTGAACCAGTACAACAGAATCAGGGTGATGACGAAGGCGACACCGAAGAACATCACCACCATCACCAGGCCATCGATCAGGTCGCCGACTTTCTTGGCGAAACCGACGATGTGGATCTGCACGTTGGGGTTCTGTTTCTCGTACTTGTCGCGGATCTTTTCTTCCAGTTCGTGGGAGAACTTGCGGTAGTCCAGGGCCAGCAACTTGCCTTGGTCCTGCGGGTCCGGGTAGGACTCCAGCAGCGGGATATCGACGATGCTCGACTTGAAGTCGTTGGACACCAGGCGCCCGACCTGACCGGACTTGAGCACGTTGTTGCGCAACAAATCGAGGCTTTGCTGGGAGCCGTTGTAGCTCTGCGGGATCACTTCACCCCCGGCGAAGCCCTCCTCCGTCACCTCGGTCCAGCGTACGCTCGGGCTCCACAGCGACTTGAGGCCGGAACGGTCGACGCCGGAGATGTAGAACACCTCGTCGTTGATCTGACGCAGGGTCTCCATGTACTCCTTGGAGAAGATGTCGCCGTCGGTGGCTTCAACCGAAATGCGAACGGTGTTGCCCAGGTTCGCCAGGTCGTTGCGGTGCTCCATCATCTTTTGAATGAACGGATGCTCGAGCGGGATCATCTTTTCGAAACTGGTGGACGGCCGAATCAGCGTCGCTTGCCAGAACAGGAAAATGCTCACCAACAGACAGATCACGATCACTGCCGGGCGGTTGTTGAAAATCAGGCGTTCAAGAAACGTCGCCTTGTCTTGGTGATGGCTGCTCAAGGATGTCATAGACCCGCCTTCTTATTATTTGCCCGGCTCATTTGGACGACCCGTTTTTTCCATTCTCTGCACCGGCGCCGGTTGGCGAGGTGACGCGAACGCCGCCCTGTCCTGCCAGAACCAGATTGCCGTCGCCCGCCGCAGTGACCGCCGAAACGGAAATGCGATCCGGACGGTTGAATACGCTGAAGGTTTCGCCGTTGTCGTTGCTGCGGATCACCGAGCCGCCGTTGCCGACGATCACGATGGAACCGTCGTCGAGCAAGGTCGCACCGGACAGACCGAACTCCAGCGCGCCACGGGTGGCTTTCAACTCGACCGGCTCCCAGGTGGTGCCGAAATCGGTGGAGCGGAACAGGTTGCCCCGCAGCCCGTAAGCCAGCAGCGTGTTGGCCTCGGCAGTGCCGATCACGCCGAACAACGAGCCTTCATAGGGGCCTTCGAGTTTTTCCCAGGTCTGCCCCCAGTCGGAGGAACGGAACATGCTGCCCTGCTCACCGACGATGAACAGCCCGGCATCCTTGATCGCTGCAATGGCGTTGAGGTGGTACTGGTCTTCGTTGTCCAGGCGATCGCTGGCGTCTTCCCAGGTCTTGCCGCCGTCGGTGGTGGCCACCAACGCGCCGTAAGCGCCCACGGCAAAGCCGTTGCTGGCGTCCTGGAACCAGACGTCGAGCAGCGGCGATTCGCGTTTCAGGTCTTCATATTGTTTGGTCCAGGTGACGCCGCCGTCCTCGCTCGCGAGGATCTGCGCGTCATGCCCGACGGCCCAGCCGTGCTTGTCGTCGACAAAATAGACCGAGGTCAGCAGTGCCCGGGTCGGCACCTTGGCCTGGGTCCAGGTCGCGCCCTGGTCATCGGAATACAGGATGTGCCCGCGATCCCCGACGGCCACCAGGCGCTTGCCGGCGTGCACGACGTCGAGCATCAGGCTTTTGCTGGCTTTGGCGGATTCAACGGAATAGACAACGTCGGTGGCTGGCGCCGCATTGGCCAGCGCAGGTGCCGACAACACGGCACAGCCCAACAGCGAGAGCGCTGTAGCCAGCAATGCGAATTTGCGCAGTGCCGGCGGGCGGCAGATACCCACACCCATGACAGGCTCACTCATAGACCTTCCCCCATTATTATTGTTAGGTCGTTCAACCTTTCAGGGCGCCGTAAGGGGTGCTCATCGGGATTGGATGGTTAGGAGCATAGTCCTGAAACCCGCAATCCAGAGCCCCTTCGGAAGCTGGCTTATCCTATCGGGGTTTGGAAAGGTCTGACAATCGACGCCACGTTATCTTTTGTTAACCTGGGGGGGATGGGGTTTTTCTGAATGTTGGGGTATCAGGTGGGGTGATTTGGGGTTCGGGGTTGGTGGTGTACATATCCATTTCTGCAGTAACGGCCTCTATTGGTTCCGCTCTTACAGCGGGTCACTTGGAGAAGCGCCAAGTAACCAAGCGCTCTTGCCCCTTTCGTTCGGTGCCTCGCTGTGGCTCGGCATGCCCTCGCTCCGGTCCTGCTCCGTGGGCCCGCCGCCATCGGCCATCCATGGCCGGGGGCGGCTAACCCGGCATCCATGCCGGGTTGCCCACTGCGCAGAACCTGCGCTCGGCCTCTCGAGGGGGCGCTCAGATCAAAAGCGGAAGGCGAGCTAACGCTCGGCCTGATGAGTGGTGAAAAGCAAAAGCGTATGGGGTTCCCTGTAGGAGCCGGCTTGCCGGCGAAAACGTCTGGGCGACGCGTTCATACAGGCAGCACGCGTTATCGTTGGCGTCCATCGCCAGCAAGCTGGCTCCTACAATTTTGAATCGTGTGAACCCGATCCCGTGTAGGAGCCGGCTTGCTGGCGATGGCGGTGGGTCAGCGACACATGTATCGCCTGAACGGACGCTATCGCCAGCAAGCCGGCTCCTACAGGGGGATGCGTACGATCAAAGAGCCACGTCGGCTGGCAGGCCGCCTCGCTTTTGCTTTGCTTTGGTTTTTGATTTTGATCTGCCCCGTCGGGAGGCCGAGTGGAGGTTCTGCGCAGTGGGCACCGCGGCAAGGATGCCGCGGTAGCCGCCCCCGGCCATGGATGGCCGATGGCGGCGGGCCCACGGAGCAGGACCGGAGCGAGGGAACCCTGAGCCTAGGCGAAGGGCCGTACGTCAGGGGCAAAGCCTTTTGCTTACTTTTCGCTGGGCCGGCACTCCGGCGTCTGGAAAAGTGAGTCGCTGTAAGAGCGAAACCGCCAGCCGCCGTTACCGCAGCAATGGATATGTACACCATCAAAAAACGCGCCCGACACACAGCCTTCGCGGGCAAGCCTCGCTCCTACAGGATCCAAAGCCAGACTCAGGCCAGGCTTTTGCTGACCACTTCAAACACATCGCTGGACAGTTGACCCGAAGCACGAATCCGCTCCAGCTCCCCTTTCATCAACGCCTGACGAGCATCGTCGTATTTGCGCCAGCGCGTCAGCGGCGCCAGTTGGCGAGAGGCAATCTGCGGGTTGAACCCGTTCAGTTCGATGACCAGATCCGCCAGGAAACGATACCCCGAACCATCCGCCGCATGGAAGTTGATCAGGTTCTGCCCGGCAAACGCACCGACCAGCGCCCGCACCTTGTTCGGGTTCTTGATGTTGAACGCCGGATGCTGCATCAACTGACGCACACGCTCCAGCCCGCCCGGCAACGTGCTGCCTGCCTGAACGCTGAACCATTGATCCATGACCAGCGGATTGTCCTTGAAGTGCTCGGCAAAACCGGCCAGCGCCAGGGCTTTTTCTTCTTCGAACGGCGAATTCACCAACACCGCCAATGCCGTCAGGCGCTCGGTCATGTTGTCGCTGGTCTCGAACTGCTCAAGCGTCGCCGCCATTACTTGCGATTGACCACTGAGCATCAGGTACGACAGCGCAATGTTCTGCAAGGCGCGACGGGCAAAGTGCTCGGCTTCGGCAATGTACGGGGTTTGTTTCGACAGAACGCGGTTGGCCTGGTAACGCGACCACAACGCATCGAACAAACCGTCTGCCAACGCCTTGCGGGCAAACTCGCGAGCGATGTGGATGGCATCGACGTCAGCCACTTCGCTGATCTCGGTCAGATACGCCTCACCCGGTAGCGAGAGCATTTCGGCGACCATTGCCTGATCCAGCGACTCGTCCGACAGCACGGTACGCAAGGCCGAAATCAGGCGCTGATCCAGCACCAGCTTCTCGCCCTTCTGCTGCTGGGCGATCAGCTCTTGCAGCACTTGCACCGACAATTGCTGACCGGCATCCCAGCGGTTGAAACCGTCGCTGTCGTGCTGCATCAGGAACATCAGTTGGTCGCGGTTGTACGGGAAGCTCAGTTTCACCGGCGCCGAGAAGCCACGCAGCAACGAAGGCAGCGGTTGCTCAGCGATATCGACGAAGGTGAAGGTCTGTTCGGCTTCGGTCACCGAAATGACGCGCGAGGTGCCCTGGGCGCTGGCTTCGCCGGACAGGCGCAAGGCAACAGGCGCGCCTTTGGAATCCAGCAGGCCCAATTCAACCGGGATCACGAGCGGCAGTTTTTCAACCTTGTCCGGGGTCGCCGGGCAGCTTTGACGGAACGTCAGGCTGTAGGTTTTCGCTGCTGCGTCGTAGGACTCGCTCACCGCCAGACGCGGCGTGCCAGCCTGGCTGTACCAGCGTTTGAACTGGGTCAGGTCGACACCGTTGGCATCTTCCATGGCCTTGATGAAGTCATCGCAGGTCACGGCCTGGCCGTCATGGCGCTCGAAATACAGGTCGCTGCCTTTACGGAAACCGTCGGCGCCGAGCAAGGTGTGGATCATGCCGACCACTTCCGAACCCTTTTCGTACACGGTCAGGGTGTAGAAGTTGGAAATCTCGATGAAGCTGTCCGGGCGCACGGCGTGGGCCATGGGACCTGCGTCTTCGGCGAACTGATGAGTGCGCAGGTAAGCCACGTCCTGGATGCGCTTCACGGTGGCCGAGTTCATGTCGGCGGAGAAACCGGAATCGCGGAACACGGTGAAGCCTTCCTTCAGCGACAACTGGAACCAGTCGCGGCAGGTCACGCGGTTGCCCGACCAGTTGTGGAAGTATTCGTGGGCGACGATCGCTTCGACACGCTGGTGCGCGGCGTCGGTCGCGGTTTCGGCGCGAGCCAGCACGGCGCTGGAGTTGAAGATGTTGAGGCCCTTGTTCTCCATGGCGCCCATGTTGAAGTCGTTGACCGCAACGATCATGAAGATGTCCAGGTCGTATTCACGACCGTAGACTTCTTCGTCCCAGCGCATGGATTTCTTCAGGCTGTTCATGGCGTGCTGGCACTTGTCGATGTTTTCCGGCTCGACGTAGATGCGCAGCGCCACGTTGCGCTCGGTCATGGTGGTGAAGGTGTCTTCGACGCACCACAAATCACCGGCCACCAATGCGAACAGGTACGCCGGTTTCTTGAACGGGTCTTCCCAGGTCGCCCAATGGCGGCCGTCTTCGCCAGGACCGCTGGCAATCGGGTTGCCGTTGGACAGCAGCACCGGGTAGCTGTGCTGTTCCGCGACGACCGTGGTGGTGAACGTGCTCATCACGTCCGGGCGGTCGAGGTAATAGGTGATCTTGCGGAAGCCTTCGGCCTCGCACTGGGTGCAGAACATCGTGCCGGACTTGTACAGGCCTTCCAGCGCGGTGTTGGTTTCCGGGTGAATGCGTACGCTGGTGTCGACCGTGAAGCTGGTGCTGGTCGGATGCAGCGTCAGGTGGTTCTCGGTCAACTGATAGTCGGCAGCCGTCAGTTCGCGGTCGGCCAGGGTCACCGACAGCAGATCGAGTTGCTGACCGTCCAGCACCAGCGGCGGCAGGCCCGGGCCACGCTCAGGGTTGCGGCGCATCACCAGTTGCGCATGGACCAGGCTGTGGTCCTCGAACAACTCGAAGGTCAGGTGCGTCTCGTCGATCAGGTACTCAGGCGCCTGATAGTCTTTCAAATAGATCATCTTCGGTTGTTCGGTGCGCATGCTGGAGTCCTTACTGATGCACGGCGAGCTGATAAGCCGTGTATTTACGAATATTGATCACGCCGGTGTCGAAGATCAGGTACTGGCCCTTGATCCCCAGCAGCGTGCCTTCGGCAATCGGGTTCTTGTCCAGGTTGAAGCTGACGATTTTGGCCGGGTATTGCTCCACCGGATAACGGATCTCCAGCGGCTCGGCATCGCTAATAGTCTGGATCGCCTGCAGACCAAATCGTTCCTGCAAGGTTTGCAGGCCTTCGGCGCAGCTTTCAAACAGCTGATCGCGAACTTCGACAAGGTCCACCGAAACCGCTTCGCCCTTGAGTAAAGCACGCCAGTTGGTCTTGTCCGCCACCTGACTGCGGAACAGGTCTTCGACGAAGCCTGACTGCTGACGGGTCGCGACACGCATGATCGGCAACGCCTGACGAGCGCCCTGGTCGATCCAGCGCGTCGGCAGTTGGGTCGCGCGGGTAATCCCGACTTTGACCCCGGACGAGTTCGACAGATACACGATGTGATCGGTCATGCAGAACTTCTCGCCCCACTCCGGCTCACGGCAGGTGCCGGCGTCGTAGTGGCAGCGCTCCGGGCTCATGATGCAGACATCGCACTGCGCCAGTTTGGTCATGCACGGGTAGCAGTAACCCTGGCTGAAACTGGTTTTGGTCTTGCGTCCGCAATGGCAGCAGTGGATCGCCCCCAGGTATTCCAGACGTACCGTGGTGCCGATCAACGGGTTGACCGGCACTTCGACATCGTCCAGACGAAACGCGTACTGCACGTCGGCCCCGTCCAGGCGGGCCGACATTTTACTGATTGCACCGCGGCCAATCTCGATCAATGGATGGCATCCGACTTGAACAGGATATTGGGCACTTCAATCGACTTCGAGCCACATTCCTGCACGCCCATGTAACCGGTGCGCTGGTCTTCGGGCAGGTTCTGGATTTCCCAGGCGATCATCGCTTGCAGCGACAGCTCGCGTTGCTCGGCGGTGAGTTTGCCACCGTCGGACCATTTGCCGATTTCCACCGCCAGTTTCAGGCTCTGGTAGATATCGGGGGTGATGTTTTTGATCATTTCGTTAAAAGAGGACATCAAGGTCTCCGAACTTACATAACTTTTTAGGCGGCCAGTTTACGGCGGTTGTACAAACCACCCAACAAACCGGTGAAGCATCCGATGAGTAACCCGCCGACGTGGGCGGCGTTCGCAATTTCACCGAAGCCGATCATCGAGACCAGCCCGGACAGGCACAGCAGCAGCCACACCAGCATCATCACCAGCACCCCGCGAGGCAGGCGATAAGCACGGTTCGGCGACAGGATCTGAAAGATCCAGCAATGCCCGAGCAGGCCATACAGCACGCCGGACAACCCGCCAAACAAGGTCGGGCCGCTGAAATAAAACTGCGCGTAGTTCGACACCAGGGCGAACAGCAGGGTCAGGCCGATCAGGTTGATGCCGCCTTGACGCGACTCAATGCGTCGCCCCAGTTCCCAATACCACATGCCGTTCATGGCCAGGTGGAGGATGCCGAAGTGGATCAGCATCGGCGTCACCAGACGCCACCACTGCCCCGCTGCCAGGCTGTCGGCCAATGGCGTGAAATGGATGTATTCGCCGACCACCCGGAAATCGAGGAAGGTCAACCAGCGCATCGTGTCGAGGTTTTCGCCCAGCAGCGTCACCGCACCGACGATCAGGCTCAGCAGCAGCACCGCTGCCGTCGCTTTGGCGTGGCGCAATTGCTCGACGAAGCCGGGACGCTTCGTGGTGATCGCCACCGGGATGTCCAGTTGCTGATCGGGATCACCCGCCGGAAAACGCTCGTACAACGCACGCACGTCTTCACTGATATTGGCGGGCACCCACAACACCTGCTCGCCCTGCTCTTCGCTGACCCGATGCGGCACCTGCATGCGTTGCAGCAGTTTGACGAACCCGCTCAGATCCACCGCCAGCGGCAGGCGTAAAACGGCCACGGCGCTCATCGCAGTGCCTCCGGCCGTTCGACGTCGACCCAGACGAATTTGTGCGGATCGAGCCGGGTTTCCTGATCCAGTCGATAGGCGACCAGCTTGCCGTAAAGCACCGCGCTGTAATCCAGGCAGGCCAGGTTCGGGCGGATCGGCGCCGGTTTGCCGCTGCGCCAGTAGTGGCCGACGAACAACAAGGGCTCGTCAACGCCATAGCGCAGCAAAGTGTTTTTCTCGGTGGACGATAGCGGCGTCCGGGCCACGGGTTCCGGTAAAGCGTCAGGCTGGAACACGATGTCTCCGTAGGTTTGCGGGTCGTCTTCCCAGAATTTGGTGCGGAAGAACGAGCGCGTCAGGCCATCGCCGCTGGTCATGGTCAACCCGTCAGGCAAGCGCATGTCGGTGCCGCGCAGCAAACGGTCGAACACGGTGCAGGCAAAACTGCCCGGCACGGCCGAGGCCTGGAGGAAATGTTCATCGACGCAGCCATCGGAAAACAGAGCGCGTAGCGGCTCGATCAAGCCCGCATCCCAGCAGGCGTGAACCACACGGAAACGCCCGGCATCCACAAACAGCGGCAGTTCGTAGAACCATTGCTGGAAGTCATGCCAGTCCGCGGGATGGTCTTCAAACTGGGTCAGGGTTTCACCCAGCAAGCGCGCATGACGTGGCGTGTGCTCACGGACGAATTGCTTGCCGCTGCCCGGCGGCGCTGGCGTGCTCCAGCCGAGTGCGTTGAATTCATGGTTGCCCATGATGCACAACGCCTGGCCAGCCTCGACCATGTCGTGGACGATGTGCAGCGCCTCGCGAATCCGCGGGCCGCGGTCGATGATGTCACCGACGAACACCGCCATGCGCGACGGATGCCGCCAGACGCCGCCCTGTTTGTGATAACCGAGCAGGTCGAGCAAGTGCTCAAGGGTCAGGGCGCAACCGTGCACGTCACCGATAAGGTCATAACTTCGCGCGGGATCGAGCATCAGTCGCCTCCACCCCCCAACTTGCTGCCCCAGCCAAGTTTGGTCCGGCAGACTTCGTAGTAGTTGTGGTCGAGCGGATGAATCAGCCGCAGCTTCTGCGCTTTCTTGCTCACGGTGATGGTGTCACCCGGCGCGCAGGTGAAGTGGTTCTGCCCGTCACAGGAGACTTGCGGGTAGATCTGCATATCCTTGGACACGACGATTTTCAGCTCACTGTTGCCATCGACCACAATCGGTCTGCCCGACAAGGTATGGGGGTACATCGGCACAATCACAATAGCGTCAAGCTTGGGGTGCATGATCGGACCGCCCGCCGACAGCGCGTACGCGGTCGAGCCGGTCGGCGTGGCGACGATCAGGCCGTCGGCCTTCTGGCTGCAGACGAACTGGCCGTCGATGTACAGCTCGAACTCGATCATGCGCGTCGATTTGCCGGGGTGCAGCACCACGTCGTTCAGCGCATCGCCCTGGCCAATGGCCTCGGCGTGGCGGCGGACTTCGGCTTGCAGCAGGAAGCGGTTTTCCACCAGATAGTGGCCGTCGAGCACTTCGGCGACTTTGACTTCCAGTTCATCGGGGCGAATATCGGTCAGGAAACCGAGGCTGCCACGGTTGATGCCGAGCACCGGAATATTGTGTCGGGCCAGTGCGCGTGCGGCGCCAAGCAGGCTGCCGTCACCGCCGACCACAATCACCATGTCACAGACTTCACCGAGCATCTTGCGCGACGAAGTTTGCAGGCCATGACCCGGCAGGACTTCAGCGATGGTGTCTTCGAGGATCACGTGCAGGTGACGATCGAGCAGAAACCGTTTCAGTCGGCGGACGGTATCCAGCACCTGCGAACTGCCCAGGCGACCGATGATGCCGATATTACGAAATTGCTCCATGGTGCCCCTACGGTTTGCGACGGCGAAAATCACGATTATGGGCGAAAGCGCGGGATAGACAAAATCCTTTCAGCCACAAGGGCGCACTCAGGTTTAGGGCTATGCTCGCAAGATGATCCTATTTCCCGATTTGCTGCAGTTACCCCACCAGTTGCGCCACCCCGAGGTCCGCGACCTGGCCTGGGTCATCCTCGCGCCGCCG
The DNA here is from genome assembly GCF_019956155.1 of Pseudomonas sp. BF-RE-22. Taxonomy (NCBI): domain Bacteria; kingdom Pseudomonadati; phylum Pseudomonadota; class Gammaproteobacteria; order Pseudomonadales; family Pseudomonadaceae; genus Pseudomonas; species Pseudomonas sp. BF-RE-22. The sequence continues at coordinate 16,417 of NZ_JAHBDD010000019.1, forward strand.
ATGCTGGCGGTCACGCCGTGGCCGCAACGCCATCCACTGGCCGGCAGTGACTGGGTGCAGGCACCGGAACGGCTGGAACTCTGGCTACGGCAACTGGATCACGACAGCTACGACTTGCTGCACTGGCTGGCCCAGGCCCGGACCCGGCGCCTGGGTCTGTATTACGAACGGCTGTGGCAATACGCGGTGCGCCATGCACCGGGCATCGATCTGATTGCCGCGAACATGCCAATCCGTCGCGAAGGGCACACGCTGGGCGAACTGGACATGCTGCTGCGCGATCGCGACGGCGTGCATCACCTGGAACTGGCGATCAAGCTTTACCTCGGCCCGCAAAATGGCGCGGGACATAACACCGCGCAATGGCTGGGGCCGGGCTGCCATGATCGGCTGGACCGCAAACTGGCGCACCTGAGCCAGCATCAGCTGCCGATTTCCGCGCGACCGGAGAGCCGCGAGGTCCTGGCGGCGCTGGACATCCAGCAGTTCAGTGCGCATTTGTGGCTGGGCGGCTATCTGCTTTATCCGTGGCCGGGGCAATCCGAAGCCCCGAGCGGTGCGCACCCACAGCATTTGCGCGGTAGCTGGCTGCATCAAAAGGACTGGAATGATTTTGTCACGCAGCGCCCGTTCGGTCGCTGGCAACCCCTGCCCCGCCATGCCTGGCTGGCGCCGGCGCACTACCCGGCCGAGCAGACCTGGAGCACGCAACAGCTGCAAGCGTGGCTGAGCGATCTGGAACCGCTGGCGCCGGCGCAGTTGTTGGTACGGTTGATCGAGAATGCCAATGGAGAGTGGGAGGAAGCGGAGCGGTTGTTTCTGGTGGCGGATCTTTGGCCGAATGTGCCGGGCAGTGGTTAGTTTTTGTAGTGACTAGACTGGCCCCATCGCGAGCAGGCTCGCTCCCACATTGGATTTGCGGCGTTCACAAAATCCCTGTGGGAGCGAGCCTGCTCGCGATGGGGCCGACGCGGTCTAAACGGACAACCGCACAGCCAACGCCGCCAACGTCACCAACAACACCGGCACCGTCAACACAATCCCGACCTTGAAGTAATACCCCCAGCCGATCCGAATGCTCTTGCGCTCCAGCACATGCAGCCACAACAACGTCGCCAGGCTGCCAATCGGCGTAATCTTCGGCCCCAGGTCACTGCCGATCACGTTGGCGTAGATCATCGCCTCTTTCACCACTCCGCTCGCCTGACTCGCGTCAATCGACAGCAGACCAATCAGCACCGTCGGCAGATTATTCATGATCGACGACAACAGCGCCGTCAACACACCCGTGCCCATGGCCGCGCCCCAGACGCCGTAACCGGCAAAACCGTCCAGCCAACCCGCCAGATACCCGGTGAGCCCGGCGTTGCGCAGGCCGTAGACCACCAGATACATGCCCAGCGAGAAAATCACGATCTGCCACGGCGCTTCTTTCAGCACCTTGCGCGTGGAAATCTTGTGGCCTCGGGCAGCAATGGCCAGCAGCAACGCCGCGCACACCGCCGAAATGGCACTGATGGGAATACCCAGCGGTTCCAGCGCAAAACACCCGATCAACAGGATCAGCAACACCGCCCAACCGGCATAAAACGTCGCCGTGTCATGGATCGCACTGGACGGATGCTCCAGTTGCTCAGGGTTGTAATCCTTGGGAATGTCGCGCCGGAAAAACCACATCAACACCGCCAGTGTCGCCGCAACGCTCACCAGGTTGACCGGAACCATCACCGCCGCGTAGCGATTGAAGCCGATGTGGAAGAAGTCGGCAGAAACGATGTTCACCAGGTTCGACACCACCAGCGGCAGGCTGGCAGTGTCGGCAATAAACCCGGCACCCATCACGAACGCCAGGGTCGCCGCCGGGGAAAAGCGCAACGCCAACAGCATGGAAATCACGATGGGCGTGAGGATCAGCGCCGCCCCGTCGTTGGCAAACAAGGCCGAGACCAGCGCGCCGAGCAGCACCATGTAGGCAAACAACTTGCGCCCACTGCCCCGTCCCCACCGCGCGACATGCAGTGCCGCCCAGGCAAAGAACCCCGCCTCATCCAGCAACAGGCTGATGATGATCAGCGCGACAAAAGTGCCGGTGGCGTTCCAGATGATCTGCCACACCAGCGGAATATCACTGAGGTGCACCACACCGAAAATCAGCGCCAGCACGGCGCCGAACACCGCACTCCAACCGACACCGAGGCCTTTGGGTTGCCAGATCACCAGGGTGATGGTCAGCAGGAAAATCAACGACGCAATGAGCATGCAAAGCAGCCTTCAACAGAAATCAGGGATTAACAGCAACGTACAGGTCGATCGGTCATGGCTTGAAGGCGTGCGACATCGGCAGCCAGCCAGCCTTGATGTTCAGCCAGCGCGCCGTGCAGCAGAGTGACGACCCAAGGCGCCAGGTCCGGGTGCAGGCGGTAGAACACCCATTGCCCCTGACGGCGGTCCGCCAACAGCCCATTGCTACGCAAGAGCGCCAGGTGACGGGAAATTTTCGGCTGACTCAAGTCCAGCCCGGCGGTCAACTCGCACACGCACAACTCGCCTTCGCGGGCGATCAACAGCGCGATACGGCTGCGCGTGTCATCGGCCAGGGCCTTGAAAACATCGACAGGACTGTAAGAGTCGGACATACAGGGAAACGCCTCCGGACAAACGAGGCGTGAATATATGGAATTTCGAATATCCAGTAAAGCAAAGTCTGGAAACGATTGTTTGTGCAGCCGCTGCCGAGCCTGCATTCGGCAGCGGCTATCAAAGTGGTATTCAGACTTTCTTATGCTGCTCGACCCACTGCCCGTAAGCATTGATGAAACTCTGCAAAAACGGCTTCACCGTCTCGGACAATCTGCCCGCTTCATCGAAGGCCGAACCGGCACCGCTCAAGTAGGCTTCCGGTTGTTGCATGCAAGGCACATTGAGAAACACCATGGACTGGCGCAAATGATGGTTGGCGCCAAACCCGCCGATAGCCCCCGGTGAACAGCTGATCACCGCACCCGGCTTGCCACCCCAGGCGCTCTTGCCATACGGACGCGAACCGACGTCGATTGCGTTCTTCAACGGTGCAGGAACCGAACGGTTGTATTCCGGGGTGACGAACAGCAACGCGTCGGATGAACTCACTTGTTGCCGGAAAGTGCTGTAGGCTGCCGGCGGTGATTCGCCATCGATGTCTTCGTTGTAGAGCGGCAAGTCGCCAATTTCGACGATGTTGAGCTTGAGATTTGCAGGTGCCAGATCGGCCAGGGCCAACGCCACCTTGCGGTTGATCGATTCCTTTCTCAAGCTGCCGACCAGAACGGCGATCGTGTAGACATTGCTCATGGAAGATTCTCGACTGTCCGAAGGAAAGAGCTTGTAGTTATAGATGACGATTCAAGCAGTGGGCGACTGAAAAACGCCGCCCCTGACTATTTTTTTCCTGTAGGAAAACTTACCTCGCCCAACCACGGTCTACAGAACCGCAAATTGAGTGATTTATCTCCAGAGGTTCTAAGCAGATGGCAGCAGTACTCGTCAGTCAGTTCCATGCAAGAGACGCGGAAGGCCGTGTCTATTCCGTGCATGAGTTCCAGGAATCCACCCCGTCGGCAGATGGCCTCACCGCTGTCACCACTTACAAGCTGGCCATTGGCGATCGCGTCAACAAGCTTGATGAGAACGAGTTTCTGCTGGTGCAATCGGGCGTCACCCTCATTCGTGAACCCGAAGCCAGCGTCGCCTCATAACCTCGCGTTATGAGCAGAAGTCTTATGCGCGGACTTGGGTTAGGATTCAGCCACTGACTCCCTCACCTGCTGAACATGGACTTCACGCATGCGTTTACGTCATATCGAAGTGATCCAGGCGCTCCTGCAGACCGGTCACCTTGGCACCGCCGCCGAATGGCTGCAGCTGCCAGTGGCCGAGGTCGAAGGCATTCTGCGTGACGCTGAGAGTCAGTTGGGTTTCATGCTGTTTTCCAGCGTGCGCGGACGCTTGCAAGCCACGCGCGAGGCGCGGGAGCTCCAGGTCGAAATCGCCCACGTCTACGATGCGCTTGAGCCGGTCCTGCGACTGGCCAGCAGCCTCAAGCAATATCAGGCCCCACCCCTTCGCATCATTTGCACGCCGCCCTTGGCACAACAGTTGTTGCCACAGAGCATCGCGGCGTTGCGTCGACGCCTCCCCGACGTGCCTTGCAGCCTCCTGAGCCAACCCACCCGCGACATCGTCAGAAGCCTGCTGCTGCGCGAAAGCGATCTGGGCCTGAGCCTGCATGATCCCGACCATGCCGACATTCATTGCCAGGTGATTGCCCAGGGCAAACTCCAGCTACTGGCCCCCCATGGCTGGCTGCAACCGAAGCAGAAGTACATTTCGCTGCAAGACCTGGCGGGGCAGTCGATGGTTGGCCTGGAAGGTCATGATCCACTGAGCCCGGCGCTCGACAACAAACTGCACGCCCTGCGCCCTGCCCCGGTGATTCACACTCGGGTTCAGACTCACCAGATGATGCGCAGCATGGTCGAAGCCGGTGAAGGCCTGGCAATTGTCGACCCGTTCACCGCGCTCGGGGCCAAATCCGCCGGCCTGGATGCCTGCCCGCTGGCGCCCGCCGTGCCGATCAGCGTCTACGCCCTGACCCTGAAGAACGGCGAGCCATCCCCCGCTCTTCAGGCACTGCTGGACATCGTCACGGAACAAGCCGTGGCGATGTTGGCGAGCTGATCGGGCTTTCCAGCGGATTGTCGAATAGTCGATACCAGAACAATGCGATTTCGGCGGTGTTCGGGTCGATGCCGCGATAGCGCAGATGATCGACACCCCCCATCACATAACCGCAGCGCTCATACAGCCGACACGCGCCCAGATTGTTGTTCTGGGTTTCTAGCATGATGCCCGGCAGTTTTTTCTTGCGGCTCCAGAACTGCGCCACATCCAGCAGCGCCTTGGCCACGCCATGCCGGCGGGCCGGCGCGTGGACCGCCAACTCGTCAATATGGGCAAAGCCGTTCCAGTTGGTGCTGACCACCAGGTGGCCCACTGGCTCATCATCGAGATAAGCCATGAAAATCGCGCTGTCGGCGGCGTCGCGGAAACTGCTGAATTCCTCGGGATCGATGCCATAGCACTTGCGGTAAGGGGTGATTGGCGTGACCGGCCATTGCTCCATCGGTTTGCCGATTTCGGCTGCGACATAGGCCGTGACTTCAAAACTGAAATCACTGCCCCAGATGTAAGCCGCAAAGCCGTCGTCGGCAACGCGAACCGACAGCCCTGGGTATTTCGGATTCATGACCGGTTGCATACTGGGAAAGGTCCTCACTCCTTGATGCAATCGACGGTGTAATGCCGTCCATTGCCCTCGTCTTCGTGTTGCAAGCCGTGCACATCGACGACAAACCCCGGGAAACTGCTATCGAACGTGCGGGCAAACGCCAGGTAATCGATGATCGAGCGGGTCGACTCGGTGAAACGTTCGCCGGGCATGATCAACGGAATCCCCGGCGGATACGGCACCAGCATCACCGCGGCAATGCGGCCGTCCAGTGCATCGATGGACACGGCTTCCACCTCGCCACGCACCAGATGATCATAAGCGTCAGCCGGCTTCATGGCGATTTCCGGCAACACGGTGTACATGCGCTTGAGATGTTTGGCCGTGGCATTGCTGCGGTAACAGGCGTGCAGTTGATCGCACAAATCGCGCAGCCCCATACCCTTGTAACGCGCGCCTTCCTGCTGCGCCACGCAGGGCAGGCAGGTCAGGAGGCTGACGTTGGCGTCGTAACTGCGCTTGAACTCCAGCAACTCGGTCAGCAGCGTGCTCCATTTGCCCTTGGTGATGCCCATGGAGAACAGCACCAAAAACGAATAGAGCCCGGTCTTCTCGACCACCAGCCCACGCTCCCAGAGGAATTTGCTGACCACCGCCGCCGGAATCCCGCGTTCGCTCAACGCACCGCCGGCGGTGAGGCCCGGCATCACCAGCGTGACCTTGACCGGATCGAGCAGCACGTAGTCATCGGTCACGCCGCCAAAACCGTGCCAGTCGGCATCGGGTTGCAGCAGCCAGTCTTGCGTCACCACGCGCTCGATGCCTTCCACCGACGGCGGCTGCCAGATGGAGAACCACCAGTCATCAGCGGCAATGTGCTGACGCAAATTCGCCAGTGCCCGACGGAAACTCAGGGCTTCGTCGAACATTTCCTGCAACAGCGAGCGACCCGCCGGACCTTCCATCATCGCCGACGCCACATCCAGAGAGGCGATGATGCTGTACTGCGGCGACGTGGAGATGTGCATCATGAACGCTTCGTTGAAGCGGTCGCGATCCAGTTGCCGCGCACCGCCGTCCTGGACGTGAATCATCGAGGCCTGACTGAACGCCGCCAACAGTTTGTGGGTGGAATGGGTGGTGAACACCAGCGGGCTGTCCGCACTGCGCGCAGTGCCCATGCCGTAACGTCCGGCAAAAAATTCGTGAAACGCCGCATAGGCATACCAGGCTTCATCGAAATGCAGCACCTCGACGCTGTTGCCCAGGCTTTGCTTGATCAGTTCGGCGTTGTAACAGAGCCCGTCGTAGGTCGAATTGGTCACCACCGCCAGTTTGACCTTGGGCGCACGGCCCTTGGTCAACGGGCTGGCGTCGATCTTGGCCTGAATCGATTCGCGGCTGAATTCACTCAGCGGAATCGGGCCGATGATCCCCAGTTCGTTGCGTTCCGGGCACAGGTACAACGGAATCGCGCCGGTCATGATGATCGAGTGCAATACCGACTTGTGGCAGTTGCGGTCTACCAGCACCAGGTCATCGCGGGCGACCATCGAATGCCAGACGATCTTGTTGGCCGTCGAGGTGCCATTGATCACGAAAAAGGTGTGATCGGCGCCAAAGTTGCGCGCCGCTCGCGCTTCCGCCTCGGCCAGAGGGCCGGTGTGGTCGAGCAGCGAACCGAGCTCCGGCACCGACACCGACAGGTCTGAACGCAGGGTGTTTTCCCCGAAAAACTGGTGAAACGCCTGCCCCACCGGGCTCTTGTGATAGGCCACGCCGCCACCATGGCCCGGCGTGTGCCAGGAATAGTTGGAGTCGGCGGTGTGTTGCACCAACGCCTTGAAGAACGGTGGCAGCAGGCCATCCAGGTATTTGCGTGCGGCTCGTGCGACCTGCCGTGCCAGAAACGGCACGGTGTCTTCGAACAAATAGAGAATGCCGCGCAGCTGATTGAGCTCGTCCATCGCATCGGCGGGGGCGTTTTCCAGCGTCACCTGCTCGCCCAGCGCGAAAATCGGCAAATCCGGCGCACGCACCCGCGCCAAGCCGATCAGTTCGGCCATGTTCTGCAACAGATGGGAATTGGCGCTCGGGTCTTCGGCGGCGATCAACATGCACGAGAGGCCATGATGGGTCGACGCGACCAACCGCCCTTCGGTGTAATCCACTGCCGAGACAATGCTGAAACCTTCCTGCTCCAGCTCCCGGGCGATGCCACGCACCCGATCACCGGCAACCGTGTCGGCCTTGATGTCGCGATGGACGATCAAGACCGGGAATCTCAAATCTTTATACATGGGGCTCAGTGTCCTGAGGCGGCAGTCCGTAGCCTGCCAATAACCTCAGGGTAGAGGGTTGAGGCGCTTGTGGCGAGTGCAATGCCCCGAAATGGGTCACGAGTGGATCGCATAACCCTGTAGGAGCCGGCTTGCCGGCGATGGCGGTGGGACAGTCGACACGTTCATCGTCTGAACGGACGCTATCGTCGGAACGCCGCCCGCAGCAAGCCGGCTCCTACAGGTTAGTGTCTATCTCGAGATTTACGCCTGAGCTTCAGCCTCAAGCAGTTGCTGCCACAACGATGGCGCACCAGCGGATTTGGCGATGACTTCCAGGCGGGCCATGTGTTGCGCCAAATCATCTTCACTGGCGCGGATGATACGGGTTGGCTGGCGATCGGCCGGCAAACGGCGGATCTCCGTGGCGGAGTTGTCCGCCCCTTCACCAGACCCGTTGCCGTCGGACGCATTGCCGGCCAGCGACAGGCTGGTCTGGCCGCCGGTCATGGTCAGGTAAACGTCGGCGAGAATCTCGGAGTCGAGCAAGGCGCCGTGGAGTTCACGACCGGAGTTGTCGACGCCATAACGTTTGCACAAGGCGTCGAGGCTGTTGCGCTGCCCCGGGTGACGTTCCCGGGCCATCATCAGGGTGTCGAGGATCGAGCAGTGTTGCGTGATGTCCGCTCGATCGTGCTGGCCCATCAGGGCAAATTCGTTGTTGATGAAGCCAACGTCGAACGCCGCGTTATGGATGATCAGCTGCGCGCCCTTGATGAATTCGAAAAACTCATCAGCCACTTCCGTGAAGCGCGGCTTGCCCACCAGGAATTCGTTGGTGATGCCGTGAACGCCGATGGCGCCTTCATCACTCTCGCGGTCCGGTTGCAGGTAAACGTGAAAATGCCGACCGGTCAGGCGCCGACCGATCAACTCGACACAACCGATTTCGATAATCCGGTGGCCGTCGGTCACCGGCATGCCGGTGGTTTCGGTATCGAGTACAACGGATCTGGTGGCCATCAGTGCTCAGCTCTCAACGGGTCAATCGTGCAAAAGCGGCGATGTTAACACGCCCACGGGATCAGGCGTGCGCACAGGCAAATGACTGCGACTCATGCAGTTTTTAACAATCATTAGCAATGTTCATAAAGTCTGGCAAAGAACGGCTTGATAGCGTGCGCGGCTTGTTTCCGATGGATTTGAGTTCGTCATGACCACCACACAATCGCTACGCCTGCTGGTCCTGTGCAGTTGCCTGATCGCAACCACCGCCCAGGCCACCAGTTTTGTAATCAGCACCGATATCACGTTGAGCCTGACCTTGAGTTCGTCCAAGGGCACGAGCGGATCATTCAAGGACGACAAGATTGTGCTGGCGGCCAAGGATGATGCGGCAGCGTTTGTGGCGAGTGACGGGGCGATTCGCGGGGCGCGAATTGAAGCGGCATTCGAGAGGATTCGTGGCGGGCTGAGCGATCAGTATTCAGACCAACAATTGGCCAACGCCATTTTGATGCTGTGAACACCGATCTTGTAGGAGCCGGCTTGCCGGCGATAGGTCCTGAGCCTTGTATTGATCTCGGGAACGCTATCGCCGGCAAGCCGGCTCCTACAAAGGTCAGGCTTGTTTGTAACCGCGCACCTCATCCACGCCACGGTTAGCCAACTGGTCGGCCCGCTCGTTGCCGTGATGCCCGATGTGCCCGCGCACCCACTTCCAGGTGACGTTGTGGCGGTTGACCTGCTCGTCCAGCAATTTCCACAGGTCAGCGTTTTTTACCGGTTCTTTCGCTGCCGTTTTCCAGCCGCGCTTCTTCCAGTTGTCCATCCATTCGTTGATGCCTTTCATCACATACTGCGAGTCCGTCACCAGCAGCACGTCGCAGGAACGCTTCAGTTCTTCCAGCCCGCGAATCGCGCCCATCAGCTCCATGCGATTGTTGGTGGTGTTGGCTTCGCCACCCCAGAGTTCTTTTTCAACGCCCTTGCACACCAGCAATGCGCCCCAGCCGCCTGGGCCAGGATTGCCCTTGCAGGCGCCGTCGGTGAAGAGTTCTACGCTATCGCTCATGCCAATCTATCCAGAAAATGCGGTGGCCCGCCGACCGTTGATCGACGATGCCCGAGGCCGGGACGCGCCCGGCCGGGAATATAAAAAGTGTTACGGCTCGATGTTGCGGCGGTTGACCTTGGCCATCGGCAATGGAATCAACTTGCCCATCGGCTCGCGACGTTCCTGACGAACCGGCCGCAGGCCGACCACGATCTTGCGCGCGACCAATAAATAGAAGCCGCCACCCGACAGTTGCCAGTCACCGGCCTTGCGTTCCCAACCGGCCAAACGGGCTTGCCAGGCCGGGGACGCAAGCGGCGGACGATAGCACCCGAAGCGGCGTTTCTCCAGCGCGAAGCCCAGCAGGTTCAGCCAGTCGGCGACCCGCGACGGCGAAATGCATCGAGCCTTGCGCAAGGCGTCATGGGCGAATACGTGGCGCAAGCCCCAGCTGCTCCAGGGGTTGATCCCGATGATCAGCAAATGCCCACCGGGACGCACGCTGCTCGCCGCTTCGCGCAGCAAACCATGGGGCGACAGGCAGAAATCCAGGCCGTGCTGCAACACCACCACATCGGCAGCGTGCTCACTCAACGGCCAAGCCTGCTCTTCACACACGATCTCGACACCCGGCAATGGAGCACCCAGCCGCACATTGCGCTGGACCTGCGGCGCCGACGGCGGTGTCTCGGCCGAAGGACCGTAATGCACCAGATAGCCACCGAAGAAGCGCCCCAGCTCGTCTTCGAGCATGCGTCGTTCTTCGTCCAGCAGAAACTGCCCGATGGGGCCGGACAGCCATTCACGGGCCGCGCTGATCAGGGCCAGCCAGTCAGGATCAGCCTGAGCGAACGCTTTATCAGTCATTGCATTCTCCAACGCGCCAGGAAGTTCTAAGATGCGCCATTGTTTTCCGCTTGGCGAATCCGACGATGATACAGATCAGTGCCCTGCCCGCCTTCACCGACAACTACATCTGGTTGTTGCAAGACCCCGACACGCGACGCTGTGCGGTGGTCGATCCCGGCGATGCCGCGCCGGTCCAGGCCTGGCTCGCAGCGAATCCGGGTTGGGCACTGAGTGATATTTTGATCACTCACCATCATCACGACCATGTCGGCGGTGTCGAACAGCTGAAAAAAGCGACGGACGCGAAGGTCTACGGCCCGGCCAGTGAAACCATTCCGGCGCGGGACGTCGCGCTCAAGGACAACGACCATATCAACGTGCTCGGCTGCGACTTTGAAGTCATCGAAGTACCCGGTCACACCCTGGGACACATCGCTTTTTATCATCAGGGCCTGCTTTTTTGTGGCGACACCCTGTTCGCCGCCGGTTGCGGGCGGTTGTTCGAAGGCACGCCCGAGCAAATGCACACCTCGCTGACACGCCTCGCATCCCTTCCCGAGGATACGCAGGTGTATTGCACGCATGAATACACCCTGAGCAACCTGCGCTTCGCCGCAGCGGTCGAACCGGGTAATCCGCACACGGCCGAACGGCTGGCAAAAGTCACCGAACAACGTGCAGCAGGCATCATCACGCTGCCTTCGTCGATCGCACTGGAAAAGCAGACCAACCCGTTTTTACGTGTCGACGAAACATCCGTTAAAGAAAAATTGGACGAACGGAATGGCACCGATAACCGGGCTCCGAGTGCGGTTTTTGCTGCTCTGCGCGCTTGGAAGGATAAGTTCTGAGAGGGCTTGCCGTTGGTGCGAAAAATCTGAATGGTTGACCGCAGAGGGTGCGCTTTCTAGAATCGCCCGACATTTTTGCCCGGAACTTACTTCCAGCCAATGTCGTCATCTATTCGTAAAGCCATCAATTCAGACGCATTGACCCGCTTGGCTCAAGCCATAGCGGTGGCTGTGTCCGCCACTCTGGCGGGCTGTTCCAGCCATGTGCCGCAGACCGACGCGGCACATACCCCGAACATCGCAGCGCGAGCCAAACAGAAGCCCATCTGGCTCAGCGAAAAGCCTAGCCCGCAAATTCCACAGGACGTCTGGGAGCGCATGCGCCAAGGCTTCCAGTTGCAGGAAGGCCTGGGCGTCAACCCGCGCATCGAGCAACAGCGCCTGTGGTTCGCCAGTAATCCATCCTTCCTCGAAAACGCCGGCGAACGCGGCAGTCTCTACATTCACTACATAGTCGAACGCCTTGAAGAACGCAACATGCCGCTGGAACTGGCACTCCTTCCAGTGATTGAAAGCGCCTACAACCCAATGGCCTATTCCCGGGCCGACGCGGTTGGCTTGTGGCAGTTCATTCCTTCCACCGGGCGTTACTTCAACCTGCGCCAGACTCGTTTCTACGATGGCCGTCGCGACATTACCGCGTCGACCACCGCCGCGATGGATTACCTGACCCGTCTGCACGACATGTTCAACGGCGACTGGCTGCTGGCCCTCGCGGCTTACAACGCGGGTGAAGGTACGGTCAGCCGGGCCATCGAACGTAACGAAAGACTTGGCCTGCCCACCGATTACTGGAACCTGCCGCTGCCGTCGGAAACCCAGGCCTATGTGCCGAAGTTGCTGGCCCTGTCGCAAGTGGTCCTGGCGCCCGAAGCCTACGGCGTGAACCTCAACCCGATCGCCAACGAACCGTATTTCCAGGCCGTCGAAATCAACCAGCGCATGGACCTGTCCAAGGTTGCAGCGGTGGCCAATATCGACGAAGACGAGTTGTTCCAGCTCAACCCGGCCTTCAAGCAGCGCACCACCACTCTGGACGGCCCTCAGCATTTGCTGGTGCCGACGTCCAAGGCGCAACTGCTGACCGCCAGCCTCTCGACCATGCGTCCCGAAGAGCTGATCAGCAAGAAGTCGCTCAAACCGGTGTTCGAAGGCGCAGACGATACCCAGATCGCCAGCCTCAAACGCGCCTACCGCGTGAAACGTGGTGACAACCTCGGCACCATCGCCAAGGCCAACAAGGTCGACGTAAAAGACCTGCAACGCTGGAACAAGCTGACTGGCAAGGACCTCAAGGTTGGCCAGACGCTGGTGATGCAGGACAAGACCAAGCGCAGCTCCGGACGCGTCAACACCGTAGTGGCCGCCAATACCAAGACGAATGGCAAGACGGACACCAAGAAACCGCAGACCCAATACAAGGTCCAGCAAGGTGACTCGCTGTACATCGTGGCCAAGCGTTTCAACGTTGAAATGCAGCACCTCAAGCGCTGGAACCCGCGTGTCGGCCAGGCGCTGAAGCCGGGCCAGATGTTGACGGTTGCTTCGCCGCACTAAAAAAAGCCCCTGACTTCAGGGGCTTTTTTTTGCCCAAATACCAAAAACAGGTTCACACAAACCCTGTAGGAGCCAGCTTGCTGGCGATGGGCTCAAGTGCGCCGCGTTTAACCAGATTTCACGCGTTATCGTTAACGACCATCGCCAGCAAGCTGGCTCCTACAGGGTTTGTGTACGACGAGCGATCAAATAGGTTTCCAAGCCTCCACAAGCGATCTGCGCCAGCAATTAAGGGGTCGTTAAATCCCCGTCTTTTTCCTGTCCATACAAGCTGTTACTGTACGGCCCACAAAGCCCAAGCCGCCTGGATCGGATCTCTGACTTGAAGCGTCCCCTCCTCCTGCTCCTCATCAGCCTGGCCTTGAGCTCCTCCGCAAGTGCGACGATCAGCGAAAGCCATGGTTATGCGCAGTTCGGCACGCTCAAGTACCCGGCCAGATTTACCCATTTCGACTGGGTCAACCCGCAAGCGCCCAAGGGCGGTACGTTGCGGGTGATGGCGTTTGGCACCTTCGATACGCTCAACCCGTACACCTTCAAGGGCTCAAGCCCGGTTTCCACCGCGAATTTCCTGCAGTACGGCATCAACGAGCTCAACGAGCCGCTGATGGTCGGCACCGGCCAATACGCGCCGTCCGGCGACGAACCCACCTCCAGTTATGGCCTGATCGCCCAATCGGTGGAATACAGCGAAGACCGCAGCTGGGTGGTGTTCAACCTGCGCCCCGAAGCCCGCTTTCACGATGGCACGCCGATCACTGCGTATGACGTCGCGTTCTCTTATCGATTGCTGCTCAAGGAAGGCCATCCGCAATACCGCACCAATCTCCAGGAAGTGTTGCGGGTCGACGTGCTCAACCCACAGCGCATCCGCTTCGTCTTCAAGCGCGCTGGCAATCCACTGCTGATCTTGCGCCTGGGCGAGTTGCCGGTGCTGCCGCAGCATTACTGGAAAGATCGCGACTTCAAGGCCACCACCTTCGAGCCGCCGCTGGGCAGTGGCCCTTATCGCATGACCTCGGTCACGCCCGGGCGCCAGATTGTGTTTGAACGGGTCAAGGATTACTGGGGCAAGGACCTGCCGGTCAATCGCGGCAAGTACAACGTCGACCGCATGGAAGTCGAGTTCTACCGCGACAGCGACGTCGCGTTCGAGGCCTTCAAGGCCGGCGAGTTCGACATCTACATCGAGCATCAGGCGAAGAACTGGGTTAACGGTTACAACTTCCCGGCCGTGCGACGAGGCGATGTCATCAAGGCGCAGATCCCGCACCAGATCCCGACCCAGAGCCAGGGCCTGTTCATGAACACCCGGCGCCCGGCCTTCTCCGACGCGAAGGTGCGCGAAGCGCTGGGGCTGATGTTCGATTTCGAGTGGACCAATCGCACGCTGTTCAGCGGCGCTTACAAGCGCGCCATGAGTTACTACCCCAACAGCGAATTCTCGGCCACCGGTCTGCCGGTCGGTCATGAGTGGTTGATGCTCAAGCCGTACCGCGAGCAATTGCCCGCCAAACTGCTCACCGAGCCGTTCAGCCTGCCGCAGACCCAAGGGCGCGGCATTCCGCGGGACACCATGCGCCAGGCCCTGAGCCTGCTCGCCGAGGCCGGCTGGAAGCTCAACGGTCAACGAGTCGAAAACGCCAAGGGCCAGCCGCTCTCGCTTGAGATCCTGCTGGTCAACCCGAACCTGGAACGCATCCTCCAGCCTTATGTCGAGAACCTCGCCAGTATCGGCATCGACGCCCGGCTGCGCACGGTGGACCGTGCCCAGTACAAACAGCGCCTCGACCAGTTCGATTTCGACATGATTCTGATGACCCTGAACCAGACCCTCAGCCCCGGTCTGGAGCAATGGCAGTATTTCCATTCCAGCCAGGTCGGGGTCAAGGGCAGCAAAAATTACGCGGGCATCGCCAACCCGGTGGTTGACCATTTACTCGAGCAACTGCTCGCCGCCCAGACCCGCGATGAACAGGTTGCCGCCGGCAAAGCCCTGGACCGCGTGTTGTTATGGCAGCACTACATCATTCCCAACTGGTACCTCAATTATCACCGCCTGGCCTACCGCAACCGGTTCGCCTTCGTCACCACGCCGCCCTATACGCTGGGCCTGAGTGCGTGGTGGCTGAAATCTTCGGAGAAAGATCGATGAAACCCGTACGCGCCCTGCTCTTGCAGGCCAGCGGCCTGTTGTTCGCCGGGCTGGCCTGCGCCGCGCCGCAACACGCCCTGACCTTGTACAACGAGCCGCCGAAATACCCGGCCGACTTCAAGCATTTCGATTACGTGAATCCGGACGCGCCCAAGGGCGGGGTCTTCCGTCAGGCTGGTTTCGGCGGCTTCGACAGCCTCAACCCGTTCATCAGCAAAGGCGTGTCGGCCGGCGACATCGAGCTGATCTACGACACCCTGGCCAAACAGGGACTCGATGAACCGTTCACCGAATATGGATTGGTTGCCGGCAAGATCGAGAAAGCCCCGGACAACAGCTGGGTGCGTTTCTATCTGCGCCCCGAAGCGCGCTTCCACGACGGTCATCCGATCCGTGCCGAAGACGTGGTGTTCAGCTTCGAAACCCTGATCAAGGACGGCGCGCCGATGTATCGCGGTTACTACAGCGACGTCGCTGAAGCAGTCGCCGAAGACCCGCTGACCGTGCTGTTCAAGTTCAAGCACACCAACAACCGCGAACTGCCGTTGATCCTCGGCCAGTTGCCGGTACTGCCTAAACACTGGTGGGCGACCCGGGACTTCAACAAGGGCAACCTGGAAATGCCGTTGGGCAGCGGCCCGTACAAGGTCAGCGAGGTGAAGGCCGGGCGCTCGATTCGCTACGAGCGGGTCAAGGATTACTGGGGCAAGGACCTGCCGGCCAACCGTGGCTTCTACAACTTCGACGTGATGACCACCGATTACTACCGCGACAACACCGTGGCCCTGGAAGCACTCAAGGCCGGACAGTTCGATTACTGGCTGGAGATGAGCGCGAAGAACTGGGCCAACGCCTACAACATTCCGGCGGTTGCCGAAGGTCGGTTGAACAAGGAACAGATCCCCAACGGCAACCCGACCGGCATGCAGGGCTTTGTCTTCAACCTGCGCCGCCCGGTGTTCCAGGACGTGCGCGTGCGCCAGGCGCTGACGCTGTTGCTAGACTTTGAATGGACCAACAAGCAACTGTTCAACGGCGCCTACGTGCGCACCCGCAGTTTCTTTGAAAACTCGGAAATGGCCGCCACCGGCTTGCCGGATGCCGATCAGTTGGCCATTCTCGACCCGTTCCGCGGCAAGATCCCCGAGCAGGTATTCACCGAGGCCTTCCAGAACCCGGTGACCGACGCCAGCGGCATGATCCGCACGCAGCAGCGCAAGGCTTATCAGCTGTTACAGGAAGCCGGCTGGCGGATCGTCGACGACAAGATGGTCGACGCCAACGGCAAACCGGTGAACATCGAGTTCCTGCTGGCCCAGACCGAGTTCGAACGGGTGCTGCTGCCGTTCAAGCGCAATCTCAGCGACCTGGGGATCGACCTGGTGATTCGCCGGGTCGACGTCTCGCAGTACATCAATCGCGTGCGTTCACGGGACTTCGACATGATTGTCGGCAGCTTCCCGCAATCCAACTCGCCGGGTAATGAACAGCGCGAATTCTGGATGTCTGCCGCCGCCGACAAGCCCGGCAGCCGCAACTCCATGGGCCTGAAAGACCCGGTGGTGGACCAACTGGTCGAGCAACTGATCAACGCCGATTCGCGCAAAAGCCTGGTGGCTCACGCCCGTGCACTGGACCGCGTGCTGCAATGGGGTTATTACGTGATCCCCAACTGGCACATCAAGACCTGGCGCGTGGCTTACTGGAACCATATCGGCCACCCGAAAATCTCACCCAAGTACGACATCGGTACGGCCACCTGGTGGATCAAGCCCAACGTGACACCGGCGATAGAAGTCGAAACCAAACTGTAAGCCGACCCTGCGGGCACGGAGTAATAGATGCTGGCGTATATTTTTCGGCGACTGCTGCTGATCATTCCGACGCTGCTCGGCATTTTGCTGATCAACTTCGTGATCATCCAGGCCGCCCCCGGCGGGCCGGTGGAGCAGATGATCGCCAAGCTCGAAGGTTTCGAAGGCGCCACCAGCCGCATTGCCGGCGGTGGTGCAGAAGTGTCGGTGGCCGGCTCGGCCTATCGTGGCGCCCAGGGTCTTGACCCCGCGCTGGTGAAAGAAATCGAGCACATGTACGGCTTCGACAAATCGGCGCCGGAACGTTTGTGGATCATGGTCAAGAACTACGCCACCCTGGATTTCGGCGACAGTTTCTTTCGCGACGCCAAGGTCGTCGACCTGATCAAGGAAAAGATGCCGGTGTCGATTTCCCTCGGGCTGTGGAGCACGCTGATCATGTACCTGGTGTCGATCCCGCTGGGGATCGCCAAGGCCACGCGGCATGGCAGTCACTTCGACGTCTGGACCAGCTCGGCGATCATCGTCGGCTATGCGATCCCGGCGTTCCTGTTCGCCATTTTGTTGATTGTGGTGTTCGCCGGCGGCAGCTATTTCGACTGGTTCCCGCTACGGGGACTGACCTCGAACAACTTCGATGAACTGAGCATGGGCGGCAAGATTCTCGATTACTTCTGGCACCTGGCGTTGCCGGTGACGGCGCTGGTGATCGGCAACTTCGCGACCATGACCCTGCTGACCAAAAACAGCTTCCTCGATGAAATCAACAAGCAGTACGTGGTCACCGCCAAGGCCAAGGGCCTGACCAATCACCGTGTGCTCTACGGCCACGTGTTCCGCAACGCCATGCTGCTGGTGATTGCCGGTTTCCCGTCGGCGTTCATCGGGATTTTCTTCACTGGTTCGTTGCTAGTGGAGGTGATCTTCTCCCTCGACGGACTGGGGCTGATGAGTTTCGAAGCGGCGATCAACCGTGATTACCCGGTGGTCTTCGGCACGTTGTTCATCTTCACCCTGCTGGGATTGGTGGTGAAACTGATCGGCGATCTGACGTACACCTTTGTCGATCCGCGTATCGACTTCGAAAGCCGGGAGCATTGAGATGAACCTGTCCCCTCTCAATCGCCGGCGTTTCGAACTGTTCAAGGCCAACAAGCGCGGCTGGTGGTCGCTGTGGCTGTTTCTCGTGCTGTTCGGCCTGAGCCTCGGTGCCGAGCTGATCGCCAACGACAAACCCTTGGTGGTGCATTACGACAACAGCTGGTACTTCCCGGCGCTCAAGCGTTACCCGGAGACTACGTTCGGCGGCGAATTCCCGCTGGAAGCCAACTACAAGAGCCCGTATATCCGCGAACTGCTCAAGGCCAAGGATGCGTGGGTGCTGTGGGCGCCGATTCCCTACAGCTACCAAAGCATCAACTACGACCTGAAAGTCCCGGCACCGGCGCCGCCGTCGACCGACAACCTGCTGGGCACGGACGATCAGGGCCGCGATGTGTTGGCGCGAGTGATTTACGGCTTCCGGATTTCAGTGCTGTTCGCGCTGACGTTGACCATTCTCAGCTCGATCATCGGCGTGATTGCCGGTGCCTTGCAGGGTTTCTATGGTGGCTGGGTCGACCTGGCCGGGCAGCGGTTCCTGGAGATCTGGTCCGGGTTGCCGGTGCTGTATCTGCTGATCATTCTCGCCAGCTTCGTCCAGCCGAACTTCTGGTGGCTGCTGGGGATCATGCTGCTGTTTTCGTGGATGAGCCTGGTGGACGTGGTTCGCGCCGAGTTCCTGCGCGGACGCAACCTCGAATACGTGCGCGCGGCCCGGGCGCTGGGGATGCAGAATGGTGCGATCATGTTCCGCCACATCTTGCCCAACGCGATGGTTTCGACCATGACCTTCATGCCGTTCATCCTGACCGGCGCCATCGGCACGCTGACGGCGCTGGATTTCCTGGGTTTCGGCTTGCCGCCGGGCGCGCCGTCGCTCGGTGAGCTGGTGGCCCAGGGCAAATCCAACCTGCAAGCGCCGTGGCTGGGCATGAGCGCGTTTGCGGTGCTGGCGTTGATGTTGAGTCTGCTGGTGTTCATCGGCGAGTCCGCTCGCGATGCCTTCGACCCGAGGAAGTGAAATGAATCAGGACAATCTGATCGAAGTGCGCGACCTGGCCGTCGAATTCGTCGTTGGCGAGCGCTGCCAGCGGGTGGTCGAAGGTGTCAGCTTCGACATCAAGCGCGGCGAAACCCTGGCGTTGGTGGGTGAAAGCGGTTCCGGCAAATCGGTGACCGCGCACTCGATCCTGCGCCTGCTGCCCTACCCGCTCGCCCGGCATCCTTCCGGCACCATCGAGTACTCCGGGCAAGACCTGCTGAGCCTGAAAGAAAAAACCATCCGCCACATCCGTGGCAACCGGATCGCGATGATCTTTCAGGAACCGATGACTTCGCTCAATCCGCTGCACTCGATCGAGAAGCAGATCAACGAAGTCCTGCGCATCCACAAGGGTTTGATCGGCAAAGTCGCGACCAAACGCACGCTGGAACTGCTGGAAATGGTCGGCATTCCGGAGCCCGAGAAGCGCCTGAAAGCCCTGCCCCACGAATTGTCCGGCGGCCAGCGCCAGCGGGTGATGATCGCCATGGCCCTGGCCAACGAGCCGGAGCTGTTGATCGCAGACGAACCGACCACCGCGCTGGACGTGACCGTCCAGCTGAAAATCCTCGAATTGCTCAAGGAATTGCAGACCCGTCTGGGCATGGCATTGTTACTGATCAGTCACGATTTGAACCTTGTGCGAAGAATTGCGCATCGCGTATGTGTCATGCAGCGCGGTTGCATCGTCGAACAGGCATCGTGCGAAGAGTTGTTCCGCGCGCCGCAGCATCCGTACACTCGGGAACTGCTGGCAGCGGAGCCCAGCGGCAAGCCGGCGACCAACGTGATTGGCCCGCCGTTGCTACAGGTCGAGGACCTGAAAGTCTGGTTCCCGATCAAGAAAGGCTTGCTGAAAAAGACCGTCGATCACATCAAAGCGGTGGACGGGATCAATTTCAGCCTGCCTCAGGGACAGACCCTGGGGATTGTGGGAGAAAGCGGTTCCGGCAAGTCGACACTCGGTTTGGCGATTTTGCGGCTGATTGGCAGCAAAGGTGCGATCCGTTTTGAAGGCAAGCAGCTAGACTGCCTGACGCAACAACAGGTTCGGCCGCTGCGTCGGGAGATGCAGGTGGTGTTTCAGGACCCGTTCGGCAGCCTGAGCCCGCGGATGTGCGTGAGCCAGATCGTTGGCGAAGGCCTGCGGATTCACAAGATGGGCACCGAGGCAGAACAGGAACAAGCGATTATTGCGGCACTCAGGGAGGTAGGTCTGGATCCGGAAACCCGGCACCGCTACCCCCACGAATTTTCCGGCGGGCAGCGGCAGAGAATCGCCATTGCCCGGGCATTAGTGCTAAAACCGGCGCTGATTCTGCTGGACGAGCCGACTTCGGCCCTCGACCGGACAGTGCAGCGCCAAGTGGTGGAGCTTTTGCGTTCACTGCAAACCAAGTACAACCTGACGTATCTGTTTATCAGCCATGACCTGGCTGTCGTCAAAGCGCTGAGCCACCAGCTGATGGTGGTCAAGCATGGCCAAGTGGTCGAACAGGGAGACGCGCAAAGTATCTTTGCCGCCCCCCAACATCCGTATACACAGCAGTTGCTGGAAGCCGCTTTTCTGGCACCAGCCACTGCGCAATAACCTGAAAGAGAGGAGCAACACATGGGTTTTCTCGCCGGTAAGCGCGTACTGATCGTCGGTGTCGCCAGCAAGCTGTCCATCGCATCCGGCATCGCTGCCGCCATGCATCGCGAGGGCGCTGAGCTTGCCTTCACTTATCAGAACGACAAACTCAAGGGTCGTGTCGAAGAGTTCGCACAAAGCTGGGGTTCCAACCCGGACCTGTGCTTCCCGTGCGACGTGGCCAGCGATGAAGAAATCGCCAAGGTTTTCGTTGAACTGGGCAAGAAGTGGGATGGCCTGGACTGCATCGTGCACTCCGTCGGCTTCGCCCCGGGCGACCAACTGGACGGCGACTTCACCGAAGCCACCACCCGTGAAGGTTTCCGCATTGCTCACGACATCAGCGCCTACAGCTTCGTGGCCCTGGCCAAAGCTGGCCGCGAAATGATGAAAGGCCGCAACGGCAGCCTGCTGACCCTGTCGTACCTGGGCGCCGAGCGCACCATGCCTAACTACAACGTAATGGGCATGGCCAAGGCTTCGCTGGAAGCTGGCGTACGTTACCTGGCCGGCTCCCTGGGCCCGGACGGCACTCGCGTCAACTGCGTATCGGCTGGCCCGATCCGCACCCTCGCCGCTTCCGGCATCAAGAACTTCCGCAAGATGCTGGCCGCCAACGAAGCGCAAACCCCGCTGCGTCGCAACGTCACCATCGAAGAAGTCGGCAACGCCGGCGCCTTCCTGTGCTCGGACCTGGCGTCCGGCATCAGCGGTGAAATCATGTACGTGGACGGTGGTTTCAACACCACGGCCATGGGCAGCCTCGAAGAGTAATCTTCGACGGTAACGAAAAAACCCGCCTCTGTAGGCGGGTTTTTTTGTGCCTGCGATTTCAGACTCAACGCAATCCCCTGTAGGAGCCGGCTTGCTGGCGATAGCTATATTCGACTCACTGCAAATGTCGGTTGTGAGATCGCCATCGCCAGCAAGCCGGCTCCTACAGGGATTGTGTGTTCAGGTCGATTGAGGTCAGGCAGTTGGCAAATAATTGCTGGATTGGCTGCAAACGCTGGCTGTAGCGCTGCAACAGCACAATCTCGCGGTAGAACGTCAGTTCGCCCAACCGGATGATCCGCACCTTCGCGCCATACTCAAGCCACAATCCGGCCTCGGGAAGCAACGAAACACCCAATCCGCATTCAACCATTTTGACGATGGCTTCCAGTTCATCCAGTTCCAAAGCCACCTGCACATCAATCTGCTGTTCACGCAGGAACCGCGTCACCAGGCGCCCACCGAATGAATTGCGGTCGTAACGTACATGGGGATGGCTCGCGAGGATCTGCAACGGGTCATCACCCTCAAGCTCCGGCGGCACGATCAGCACAAACGGTTCCTTGCGAATGACCTGCGCCGACAACTCCTTGGGCAACTCGAACGGCGGCTTGATCAGGATGGCCAGATCAACCTCCCCGGTATCGACCTGGCTCAGCAGATTAAGCGAAACGCCCGGCACCAGTTTCGGTTCCAGCAACGGCGCTTGCTGGCGTAAGCGCAATAACGCCTGGGGCAGCAACCCGGTCTGGGCTGTGGCCACTGCGCCAATCTTCAACTCGCCGCGGTATTCGCTGACGTCATCGCTGACCGCCATGCGACTGAAGGTTTCCAGCATCTCTCGGGCCATCGGCAACGCCCGTTGCCCTGCCGCATTGAGAATCGCCTGACGCCCGGTGCGATCGAATAAACGAATGCCCAACGCCTGTTCCAGGTTGCGCATCTGCGCGCTGACCGCCGACTGCGTCAAGCCAATGTGCATGCCGGCGGCGGCGAATGTGCCGTAGCGTGTAACAGCGATGAAGGTTTTCAGTTCACGCAGCATGACGGTCTCGATTGATCGAAATAATTTGAGCTCGATGCAAAAACTATCGTCTTTCAATCGAAAAGCACAGCGCTAAACTCCACCTCAACCACCGTCAATCTGCGAGCCACAGCGATGCAACTCTCCCCTTTTCACTTGGCAATCCCGGTATATGACCTCGCGGCAGCCCGGACTTTTTACCGTGACGTCTTCGGCCTGGAGGAAGGCCGGTCCAGCGACCATTGGGTCGACTTCAACTTCTTCGGCCACCAGTTGGTGATTCACCTGGCGCCCAAAAACGCCTCACAGGAAGCGGCGCATACAAACGCCGTGGACGGGCATAACGTACCGGTGCCGCATTTTGGCGTGGTGCTGGGGATGGATGAGTGGGAGGGTTTGGCTGAACGGCTGAAGGCGCTTGAAACTCAATTCGTGATCGAACCGGGTATTCGGTTTCAGGGGTTGGTTGGCGAACAGGCGACGATGTTTTTGTTTGATCCTTGCGGTAATGCGCTGGAGTTCAAAGCGTTCAAGGATATCGGGCAGCTGTTTGCCAAGTGAAGATATGGGTGATTTTGAGGGCCTCATCGCGAGCGGGCTCGCTCCCACATTGGTTCTGCGCCGTACACGAACCAATGTGGGAGCGAACCTGCTCGCGATGAGGCCCGCTCATACACCACCGAAATTCCAGCCTACCGATGCAACGCCCTCTCCGCTTCAATCAGCAGTTCATCGATCGAGTGATGCAGATTAATGTCGTACTCAACCTGGCCAATGCTGAAGCGAATGTCATAACCGCGACGCATCGTGGCGTTGCGCTCGTCGAGGATTTCTTCGAGTCGCGCCTTGATGGCGCCAATGTCCACGGCGCTTGAACCGGTCAACAAGGCCACAAACTCGTCGTCGCCGAGCCGGCCAATCACATCGTTTTCGCGGAAGGCGATGCGCAGCACGTCGGCAAAGGTTTTCAGCGCGTCATCACCCTCGGCGCGACCGTACAAATAGTTGATGTGCTTGAAATTATCGAGATCGAAAAACAGCAGCGTGGCCGGTTTTTCCAGTTGCTGACAGGCGTCCAGCCCCAGTTGGGCCAGTGTCGTGAAGCCGTGACGGTTGGACAGCAGCGTCAACTCATCCATGCTCGCCATCTGCACACCAATCACTTCCTGCTCGGCTTTACGGGCCTGATCACGCAGCAATTGACGCGCTTGCTGGGGCGACAGCAAAGGGTCTGCGTTAGCGCCGTGTTTTACCGGTTTGCCTGGGTTCAGCATGACTCACTCCATTGGCGGGTATGTTCTTTAGAGTGGTCCATACCCGGTTTGACTCCCGGTTAACGGACCGTCGGTCAACTGCCCACCACCGGACAAGGCCCTCCGGCCTCGGCCCAGCGCTTGAATTGAGTGACGAAGATATCGTGCGGCACCGGCACCGGCGCTCGCCCTTCACCCGGATTCCAGCCCCACAGCACCAGTTTGTCGTCGCTGACATGCTTGATCAGCGCGGCGAAATCCCGATCGCCATTACTGGAGCGGTCCTTGATCATTGCGCACAATTTGTCGGCCGGCAGCCCGATCCAGGCCATTTTGTGCGCCGCAGGCGGCAGGCTCCAGTGCGGTGCACCCGGCGGCGCATGCGGGCCGTAACTGGCCGGCGGATTGCTGTCGGCGTGGCAGGTGGCGCACGGCAAACCGGCCGCGCCCTTGCCGTCCATGCCGCGTACGACGTTCATCGCGTGGGGCGTTCCGGCATCGAACTGCAACGGTGAATCACTCGGGATATGGCAGTTCTGGCAGCGCGGGTTCTGAAACACCTTCTGCACGGTATCGAAAGCCTTCAACGCTTCTCTATCCTCTGAGAACAGGTCCGTGGCGTAGATCGTCAGGAGGATCAGCACCACTGCGCCCAGAATCAGATGTCGCCTCATCTCACACCCCCGACAGTTGCAAGGGCAGTTCGCGCAACCGTTGCCCGGTCAGGGCAAACACTGCGTTGGCCACCGCTGGCGCCGTGGGCGGCACGCCAGCCTCACCGATGCCGCCGGGTTTGTCGGTGCTGGGCACGATATGCACTTCAACCAGCGGCATTTCGTTCAGGCGCAGCACCTGATAGTCGTGGTAATTGGACTGCACCACCTGCCCATTCTTGAAGGTCAGTTTGCTGTGCAGGGTAAAGCCGAGGCCGAAGGTGATGGCCGACTCCATTTGCGCCGCGATGCTCATCGGGTTGACCGCAATGCCGCAGTCCACCGCGCACACCACCCGGTGCACGCGGATCTTCAGGTTGTCCTGGGACACCTCGGCAACCTGCGCGACGTAGCTGCCGAACGATTCATGCACCGCGACACCCAGTGCATGCCCATCCGGCAATGGCGCTGTCCAGTTGGCCTTCTCGACCGCCAGGTTCAACACACCAAGATGCCGCGCATGGTCCTTGAGCAAGGTTCGCCGGTACTCCACCGGGTCCTTGCCAGCCGCCTCGGCCAGCTCATCGATCAGCGACTCCATCACGAACGCTGTGTGGGTGTGCCCGACCGAACGCAACCACAACACGGTGATGCCGGTTTTCGGCGAATGCAGTTCCACCTGATGATCGGCCAAGCCCTCGATGTAAGGGCTGTCGACAACGCCTTCGACCGACGTTTTGTCGATACCGTCCTTGACCATGGTGGCCGCAAACGCTGTGCCGTCCATGATCGACTGCCCGACCATCACGTGCTTCCACGCAATCGGCATTCCACTGGCATCCAGGCCGATACGCGCCTGATGCAGGAACGCCGAGCGGTAATAGCCGCCACGAATGTCGTCCTCACGCGACCAGACCGTTTTCACCGGACCGCCCGCCGCCTTCGCGACCTCCACCGCCTCAGCGACAAAGTCCGAAGTCGGGTTGGCCCGCCGGCCGAAACCGCCGCCCAAGAACTCGGTATGAATCTCGACCTGCTCGGGTTTGAGCCCGGTGATTTTTCCCGCGATCATCTGATCCAGCGTCTGGAACTGCGTACCGGTCCAGATTTCGCATTTGTCCTGGGTGATTTTCACCGTGCAATTGAGCGGTTCCATCGGTGCATGAGCCAGGTACGGCACGCTGTACTCGACGTCAATCGCCTTCGCTGCCTTGCGCAAAGCGCCCTGTGCATCCCCGGCCTTGCTGGCCGACGTGCCTGGCGTGGCGGCGAGTTTGCGAAAGCTCTCCAGCAGATGTTGGCTGTCGAGCCCGGTGTTCGGCCCCAGATCCCAATCGACCTTCAGCGCATCGCGCCCCAGTTTCGCCGCCCAGTAATGATCGGCAATCACCGCGACGCCCGTCGGCACCTGCACCACTTTGTGCACGCCCGGGATCTCCAGCGCTTGCGCGCCTTCAAAGGATTTGACGCTGCCACCGAACACCGGCGCACGGGCAACCATCGCGGTCATGAGTCCGTCGAACTGCACGTCCATCCCGAATTTGGCTCGCCCGGTGATTTTCTCCGGAGTGTCCAGGCGTTTGGTCGGTTTGCCGATGACCTTCCAGTCTTTCGCCTCCTTGAACTTGATCGACGCCGGGTCCGGTGCCAGCAGCTTGCCCGCGTCATCGGCCAGTTCGCCGTACGTGGCGCGGTGGTCGCCGGCAATGACCACACCCGACTCGGTGCGAATTTCCGAAGGCGCGACATTGAAGCGCTTGGCGGCGGCTTCGATCAGCATCAACCGCGCCGCCGCGCCCGCCTGACGGTAGCGATCGAACTCCATCCAGGTCGAGGTCGAACCGCCAGTGATTTGCATCCCGCCAAACCCGGGCAGACCATAGTCGGCGGCCGACGCCGGGGCGTGTTCGACGCGGATTTTCGACCAGTCGGCGTCCAGTTCTTCAGCGATCAGCATGGTCAGGCCGGTCCAGATGCCCTGGCCCATTTCAGAATGGCCGAGCAGCACGGTGACGCTGTTGTCGTTACCGATTCGTAAAAATGCATTCGGTGCAAAGACGTTGCCCTGATTCTCGGCGCCCATGGCAAAACGGTGGGCGCCGGGGATGACAAAGGCGATCACCAGCCCACCGCCCAGCACTGCGCTGCCCTTGAGAAAACCTCGGCGCGATAACGGATTGATGCTGTTCATGGCGCATGACTCCCGTCAACCGATGTCGGCGGCGCGTTTGATCGCGGCACGAATCCTCGGGTAGGTGCCGCAGCGGCAGATGTTGCCGGAGAGCGCCTGGTCGATGTCGCTGTCGGTGGGCTTGGGGATCTTCGCCAGCAGCGCCGCCGCCGACATGATCTGCCCGGACTGGCAGTAGCCGCACTGGACCACATCGAGTTCGGCCCAGGCTTGTTGTACCGGGTGCGAACCGTCGGTGGACAGGCCTTCAATGGTGAGGATTTTTTGCCCATGGGCCACTGCCGTGGCGGGCGTGATGCAGGAGCGCAGCGGCGCCCCGTCGACATGCACGGTGCAAGCGCCGCACTGGGCCATGCCGCAACCGAATTTGGTGCCGGTCAGGTGTGCGACATCGCGCAGGACCCAAAGCAGCGGCATGTCCGCAGGGACATCCAGTGCCTGATCCTTGCCATTGATGTTGAGGGTCAGCATGGCGAATTCCTCAGACTCACGGCCCATGCAGGAGCGAAGCTTGCTCGCGAAGGCGGTGTGACAGACGACTTCCATGTCAAATGACACGGCCCCTTCGCGAGCAAGCTTCGCTCCTACAGGTAGCGCTGTTTGGGTTATCCCTATAGCTAAGCGCAAATTGCCGGGCGAGACCGGTTCATCGACCACCGGTACTCTCAATACCGCCTCAAACCTGTAGGAGCCAGCTTGCTGGCGAAGCGGGATTATGGCCGCTGCCGCTTCGCCAGCAAGCCGCCTCCTACAGGTTGCGTCGGGGCTTAGAAATCGGTGGAAACCGACACTTCGCGCCAGGCCTGCAACTCACCGGCGACATAGGCGTTTTTGGCTTCGATCGCCGCGACGCAGTCACTGCCCAGCGGCAGGCGCAGCGGTGCTTTTTGCGCTTCCACCAGGGTGATCATGACCTGGGCCAGTTTGTCCGGATCACCAGGCTGATTCAGGGTCACGGCCTTGGCAATCTTGCGCACTTCACCCGCAGTGCCGTCGTAGTCGGCAATCGAGGACGGCGACTCGACCAGCGAATTGCCTTCAAGGAATTCAGTGCGGAAATAGCCCGGTTCAACGATGGTGACCTTGACGCCCAGCGGCTCCAGCTCGGCATGCAGCGCTTCACTCAAGCCTTCGACGGCGAATTTGGTCGAGCAGTAAACACCGAATCCCGCCCCGGATCTGTACCCCCCCACCGATGACAGGTTGATCACATGCCCGCTGCGAGCGGCGCGCATGTGCGGCAGGACGGCACGAGTGACGTTCAACAAACCGAAGACATTGGTTTCGTACACGCGGCGTACTTCATCGGCAGTGGCTTCTTCTACGGCGCCGAGCAAACCGAAACCGGCGTTGTTGACCAGCACGTCGATGCGTCCGAAGTGCTCGATGGCGGCTTTTGCGACCGCAACGCCCTGCGCTTCGTCAGTGACGTCGAGGGTGACGGCCAGCAAACCGGGTTGATCGCCAAAACGCTGGGTGATGCTGTTGGCATCGCGGGCGGTGGCAACCACCGCGTCACCGTTGGCCAGCGCAGCGGCGGCTATTTTTGCGCCGATACCGCGAGAAGCACCCGTGATGAGCCAGATACGCTTGAAGTTATTGGAGGTGGTCATGAGCGTGTTCCTTGTGTGCAGTGGGGGTAGGCACAAGGTACGCAGGAAGATTGCCCGGAAAAATGCCCTCGTGTTACAAGCACTATGAAACGCTCTTTCATAATGGCACCGCGATGAATCACGATCCTTTCGATGGCTTGACCGAGTTTCTGGCGGTGGCCGAGCACAAGAGTTTCACCCTCGCCGCGACGCGGTTGGCAGTCACCCCCACGGCTGTCAGCCATGCGATCAAATTGCTCGAGCGCCGTACGGGTGTGTTGCTGTTCCAGCGCACCACACGCCGGGTGGCGTTGACTGAAGCCGGGGCCAGCCTGTTTGCGCGGTTGCGGCCTGCGGCCAGTGAAATCGATGAGGCGCTGGCGGTACTCAGCGGCTTTCGCGACCAGCCCATGGGCACGCTGCGCCTCACTGCACCGAGGCTGTCCGGGGCCTTGTTGATTGAGCCGCTGATTCCGCTGTTTCGCGAGGCTTATCCGCAAGTCACCCTCGACATCTCCCTTGATGACGCCACGGTGGACCTGATGGCTGGCGGTTTCGATGCCGGGATCCGCCTGGGCGAGTCCATCGAAAAAGACATGGTCGCAGTGCGCCTCACGCCGGATCTGCAATGGTCGGTGGTGGGTGCGCCGGAGTACTTCGCCAAGGCAGGCAAACCGGCCAGCCCTGAGGACCTGACCCGTCATCAATGCATCGGCTTTCGCTTTTCGACCTCGGGGAGCGCGCACCGCTGGGAGTTTCGCCGCGAGGGGCGCGATTTTACCGTGGGTGTCGAGGGTGGCGTGATCGTCAATGATCGAAGGTTGCTGGTGGCGGCCGCCCGTAGCGGTTCGGGCCTGGCGTATGCCTGTGATCTGGAAATCGCCGATGAGTTGGCGGACGGCCGACTGGAGCGGGTGCTGCAACCGTTCGTGCCACTGAGTTCGGCGCTGTACCTGTATTTCCCCGGCAGAACCCAGACTCAACCGAAGTTGCGCGCCTTTATCGACCTGGCCACCCGCTGGATCGCCGAACAGGGTGGTCTGGGACGAGGCTAGCGTCTCGGCACAAGCAAAATACCGGTCTGATGCCTCAAACCGCTGCGGTGACCAAACCTTTGCCCATCCGATGCTGGGCCAGCAGGCGCATGACATAGCCGATCTTGATCAGGGTAGGCCCGATGATGGTCATGGCATGCATCGCGACCAACACCACGATCGGCAGGTGTCCGGCGTAGAGATAAGCGCCGTAGATGCCTGCCAGCAACAGCGCCAGGCCCGCGCCCAACATGTTGCTAGACAGGTGCAAGACATTCTGAGGATTGCTGAAGTAAGCGAACATATTTCCGTACTCCCGAATCAGACCAGTTGTACGTTTGTTACTTCAGGTTTCGTGCCAGTTTTTTAAGCTATAAAAATCAACACGCTGCGACGAAGGCAGTCAATTTGACCTGACACCAGAACAGTCAATACGACTACGGAAAGAGTCAATTTGACTTCACCAAGGCCTTCTGCCTGTCCATACACCCTAAAAGCAAACCAATATCATTTGCACGCAGCTAAACCTTTTGTTTTAATCGCGACCAATTCTTATTTGCACCAACGGCGCCTGTCGCCCATGGATATCTGTTCACGATGATGGTCGCCGATTCTTCCAGCGTTCAGAACCTCTACGTCACGCATCACCGCTGGCTGCATGAGCTGCTGCGCCGGCGCTTGAGCAATGCGTTCGATGCTGCCGACCTGGCCCATGACACCTTTATCCGCGTGCTCAAGCGCCCTCAAGTGTTCGATTGCGAAAGTCGCGAGCGCTCCTACCTGGCGACCATTGCCCGTGGCTTGTGCATCGATCACTGGCGCCGTCGGCAGCTGGAACAGGCGTGGCTGGAAACGCTGGCGGCACGCCCGCAGGCGGTTCAACCGTCGCCGGAACAACGGGCAATCATCGTCGAGACCTTGTATGAAGTGGACGCCATGCTGCTGCGCCTGCCAAAGAATGTGCGCGACGCGTTCATCCTCGCCCAGTTGCATGGCCTGCCCTACCGCGCCATCGCCGAAGAAATCGGTGTGTGCGAGCGCATGGTGAAAAAGTACCTGGCACAGGCGCTGATGCACTGCGCGATGCTTGAGGCCGAGCTCGATGGCCTGTTGATCGAGTAGCGCCATGCCCGCCCCCTCTTCCAACTCGATCAGCCATGCCAGCCTCGAACAAGCGGCGCAATGGTATGTGCAACTCAACGATCAGCACGTCGGCGATCAGGAACGTCAGCGCTGGCAAGCCTGGCTGGCGCAAAGTGGCGATCATCAGGCGGCCTGGCGCTATGTCGAGCGTGTTGGCCAGCGCTTCGCCGCGCTACAGGATGATCACCCGCAGGCCGCCGGTCTTGTGCTGCGTAATACCGCGCGCTCGCCGATCAGCCGTCGGCAGACAGTCAAGAGCCTGCTCATTCTCGCATCGGGCGGGCTACTGGGCTGGAACGCCTGGCGGGAATCTTCGCTGCCGGACGTTCTGGGCCGATGGACCGCCGATCTTTCTACGGGCACCGGCGAAACCCGGGAAAGCCTCCTGAGCGATGGCAGCCGCATCTGGCTCAACGCCCTCAGCGCGCTGAATGTGCGTTTCGACACCACGCAACGTCTGCTGCTGTTGAATGCCGGGGAAGTGTTGATTGATACCGCCAAGGACAGCAGCCGAGCCTTTCTGGTGCAAACCACCGAAGGCCGGATGCGCGCGCTCGGCACTCGTTTCAGCGTGCGCCAGGAACAACAGCGGACGCTGCTGAACGTCTACGAAGGCGCGGTCGAAGTTCGAACCACGGCGGGCCAGGTGCAGGTGGTCGAGGCCGGACGACAATTGGCGTTCACGCAAAACCACACGCCGCCTTCCACCGAAGCAGCGGCGGGCCGCGAAGCCTGGCGCCGCGGTCTGTTGCTGGCGGACAACCTGCCGCTGGGGCAGTTGATCGAAGAATTGAGCCGCTACCGACCGGGGCATCTGGCGTGCGACCCGGCCATCGCCGGTTTGCCGGTGATGGGCTCGTTTCCGCTCAAGGACACCGATCAAGCCTTGCGCCTGCTGGAAGCGGCGCTACCAATACGCGTCGAAAAAACCATGGACTGGTGGGTCAACGTCGCGCCGAAAGCGTGAACCAAAGATATTTCAACGCCACAGTTCCCTTTTGGGTTTTTCGTTCGGTTAACCCTGTGAAGCACTTCAATTGCCGCTCGATCTGATTCCAGGGAACACCCTTTTGCGCGACTCCTTCGCTCGCACTCGTTTTGCCTTGCGTCCGTTGGCACTGGCCCTTCCGGTCGCGCTGCTGAGTCTTGCCCCGGCCCTCGCCCACGCCGGAACAACCGGCACCAGTGAACAGTCAGGCAGCCAGAAGCGTTATTACACGATCGCTGCTGGCTCGTTAGTCAGCGCACTCAACCGTTTCGCCGAACAGGCGGGGATATTCCTCGCCGGCCGCAACGATCTGGCGAGTGATAAATACAGCCCGGGGCTCGAAGGCGAATTCACCGTGCAACAGGGCTTGCAGCGACTGTTGCAAGGCAGTGGCTTGCAAGCCCAGCCTCAGGGCGACCGCGGCTATGTCCTGCAGGTTGCCCCCGCAACGAATGGGCCGCTGGAACTGGGCACCACCAACGTTTCCGGCCGGGCGCTCGGCGCCATCACCGAAGACAGCCACGCCTACACCCTCGGATCGACCTCTTCAGCCACCGGGCTGTCGCTGTCCTTGCGTGAAACCCCGCAGTCGGTGTCGGTCATCACCCGCCAGCAATTGGACGACCAGGGCTCCACCAGCATCGCCGACGCCCTGCGCCGTGTGCCCGGCGTCAGTGTGCAGAACTACGACAGCGAGCGCTGGGAGTTTTCCAGCCGTGGCCTGCCGATCACCAACTTCCAGTACGACGGCGTCAACACCGACTACGACGGCGTCTACGATTACGGCACCACCAGCACCGACATGGCGACCTTCGACCGCGTCGAGATCATCAAGGGCGCCACCGGGCTGATGACCGGCTCAGGGGATCCTTCGGCCACCGTCAACCTGATCCGCAAGCGCCCGACCAAAGCATTCAAGGCCTCGATCACCGGCGCCGTCGGCTCCTGGGACAACTATCGCAGCACCGGCGATATTGCCGGCCCACTGACGGAGAGCGGCAACGTGCGCGGGCGTTTCGTCGGGGCGTATCAAGACCGCAGCGCGTACCTGGACAACTACCGCAACACCCGCGACATCGCCTACGGCATCCTCGAAGCCGACCTGACGCCGGGCACTCTCGTGACCTTCGGTATCGACCAGCAAAATACCCGCTCCCGTGGCGCCAGCTGGACCGGTTTCCCGATGTACAACAGCGACGGTTCGCGCACGCATTTTTCCCGCTCGTTCAACCCGGCTACCGACTGGAGCCGGCGTGATTTCACCAACCAGACGATCTTCGCCTCGGTGGAACAGCAACTGGCGAATGACTGGAAGCTGAAGGTCAGCTACGACCGCAAACATCGCCAGCACGACACCTTCCTCGCCTCGGCCAGCGGCGGCAATCCGGACCCGCTCACCGGCAACGGCATGTTCATGTACATGGGCCGGTTCAAGGGCGACCAGTTGCAGGACAACCTCGACGTCAATTTCACCGGCCCGTTCAGCCTGCTGGGTCGCGAGCACGAGTTGATCGCCGGTTTCATGTCGATGCACACGCGCCAGGACATCCCGGTGCACGGTTCGGTCTACCCGCCCCTCGACGGCAGCATCTACGACTGGCGCGGCGAGTTCGCGAAACCGGACATTGCCAGGGTCGGCGACAACGACATCGACCAGCGCCAGACCGGTGCCTACTTGGCCACCCGGCTCAAGCCAACCGACGACCTGGCGCTGATCCTCGGCGCCCGGGTCAGCCGCTTCACTGCCAGCGATGAGCTGGACTACAGCGACCCGACCACCAAGGATGTGCGCGACAGCTATCGCCAGACCGGCGTGGTCACCCCGTATGCCGGGCTGGTCTACGACCTCGACGATACCTGGTCGGTGTACACCAGCTACACCAGCATTTATCAGCCGCAGATGAGCAAGGATGCCGAGCGCAAACTGCTCGACCCGGTGGAAGGCGACAGCTACGAGGCCGGGCTCAAGGCCGAATTCCTTGACGGGCGCTTGAACGCCAGTTTCGCGGTGTTCCGCATCGAGCAAGACAACGTTGCCGAGTACGTCAGCGGTGTCGATACCGAGTCGGTGTACCGCCCGGTGCAAGGCGCGACGACCAAAGGCTTTGAAGTCGAAGTGGCGGGTGAAGTGATGGAAGGCTGGAATCTGTCGGCCGGCTACAGCTACAACCACACCCGCGATGCCAAGGGCGATTTCGTCTACGGCTCGATCCTGCAAACCACCGCGCCGGAACAAGTGGTACGGGTGTTCAGCACCTACCGGCTGTCAGGGGCACTGGAAAAACTCACCGTCGGCGGCGGGGTGAACTGGCAGAGCGAATTCTTCGGCAATGTGTTCCAGCCCAACCCCGACGACCCGGTCAACTTCGGCCAGTCTTCGAAAATCACCCAGCAAAGCTATGCCCTGGTGGACGTCATGGCGCGTTACCGCTTCAACGACCACCTGAGCACCACGCTGAACGTGAAGAACCTCTTCGACCAGACCTATTACACCGGGCTCGGTAACTTTGGCACCGGGTTTTACGGCGAGCCTCGCAACGTGCAACTGACCACCCGCTGGGATTTCTGATTGGTAACTTGTCGATCTGCGGTACTTCCGGGCCCCTCCCGGCTGACTACGCTGAAAGTTCAGCACGAGTGAACCGTGGAGAGGATTACCGCCATGCAACGCGTTCAGAAGCTCACGCCCTGCCTGTGGTTCGACGATCAGGCGGAGGACGCCGCGAAGTTTTACTGCTCGGTGTTCGATCATTCAAAAATCACCGCCACGACCTACTATGGCCACGCCGGTTTCGATTTGCATGGCCGCCCTGAAGGCTCGGTCATGACGGTCAGCTTCGAGCTCGACGGACAGAGTTTCACCGGCCTCAACGGTGGCCCAATGTTCAAGTTCAGCGAGGCGATCTCGTTTCAGGTCAATTGCCAGACCCAGGAGGAAGTCGATCACTTCTGGGGCGCCCTCAGCGCGGGGGGCGTCCCTCAGGCCCAGCAATGCGGCTGGCTCAAGGACAAATTCGGCCTGTCGTGGCAAATCGTGCCAATCGCCCTGATGAACATGATGAAAGACCCCGACACGGCAAAATCACAGCGCGCCATGGAGGCGATGCTGCAAATGAAAAAACTCGATATCGCTGCACTGCAACGAGCCTTTGACGGCGAGAGCTAATACACTCCGGTGCTGACCTGCCGAGGACACCGACGATGAAGCCCACCGCTGGCAAAGACGCTGACAAGGCCCCCCGCTTCTGGCGTGACGATGCCCTGCCCTTCATTGAAGCCCGCTCCATCGCCGATGGGCGCGAGGTCTGTTACACCCGGCATGCCCATGAGCACTTTTCCATCGGCGCGATTACCGCCGGGCGCAGTACCTATATCCATGAACAATCGGAGTTTGAGGTCAGCGCCGGCACCGTAGTGCTGATGAATCCCGGCGACGTCCACGCCTGCAATCCAATCAATGACCAGCCGTGGTCGTACTTGATGTTGTACGTCGATACGCCGTGGCTTACCGACTTGCAGCATCAGCTCGGGTTCAGCAGCGACTTGGCGTTTCGGCGGTTTTCCATCACCCATACGTCTGACGCCAGCCTGTTTGCCGGCCTGAAGGCGTTATTTGAAACACTGGTCGACAGCGAGCAGGACGTGCTGAGCAAACACAGCGCGGCGGTCGAGTTTTTTACCGACGTGCAGCAACGCCTCAACCCCGGCGATCAACCGCTGCGCGAGCCCAATTTCAAACTGGAGCGCGCGGCTGACTACATCCGCGACAACTGCACGAAAATGCTCAAGCTCGAAGACATTTGCGACGCTGCGCAACTGTCGCCGTCCTACCTGATCCGCGCCTTCAAACAGCATTACGGCATGACGCCCCACGCGTTTCTGGTCAACCGACGCATCCAGTTTGCCCAGGATCGACTGCGCAGCGGCAAGCTGATCGCTGACGTGGCGCTGGAAGCCGGGTTTGCCGATCAGGCGCATTTTCAGCGGGCGTTCAAACAGCATCTGGCGGCGACACCGGGGCAGTATCGCGGCTGAATGATCGATCAGGGCAGCAACAGGTAAATCGCACTCATCGCCAGCAACAGCGCCATGATCCGGTTGAACACGCGCATCCCCGCCGGGTTGTTCAGATAGCCGCGCAGAAAAGTCCCGGCGTACGCCCAGCAACCGACGGACAGGTAGCAGATCACCAGATACACCGCGGCAAACTGCCAGACCAGCCGCGCCTCGCCATCGGCGACAAACGCGCCCATGCCGGCCACACAGGCCAGCCAGGCTTTCGGGTTGAGCCACTGCATGACCGCGCCGTACACCATCGACGGCGCCCGCCCCGACTCCTTCGCGTCGAGTTGCCCGTTGTCCGCCGCCAGTTTCCACGCCATGAACAACAGAAACGCCACGCCGGCCAGTTGCACCACCCGCGTCAGCGCCGGCCATGCCTGCAACACTTCATGCAGCCCCAACCCCATCAACACCAGCAGCAACACAAAACCCAGCGTTGCGCCGACCACGTGGCGCTGACTGGCGCGAAAACCGAACTGCGCGCCGGAACTCAACGCAACAATGTTGACCGGCCCCGGCGTAATCGAGGCCACCAGGGCAAACGCCGCCATCGAAATAATCAGACTCATTGCATACCTTCTTCAATTCAGTTGAACCAGGCCTCACGGTAAGGCGCGGGCTGGTCCGCGTATTGAAGAAAACTGCCCAACCGTTCTAGGAATAAGCCCCCACCACCCGCTTCACCTTGATCAACGCTGCCCGAAGAGAATCCATGTCCACCGACCCCAGCGCCAACCGGATCGCATGGGGCACGTTGGCAGCGACGGAAAAGGGTTCGGCGGTGGAAACGGCCACTTGCTCTTGTATCAACTCCACGGCGATCTGGTCCGCCCTGGCGTCCTCCGCCAGAGGCAGCCACAAAAAGTAGGAAGAAGGATGAGTGATGCAGGGCAGCCCTTTCAGAAGCTCCGCAGCCAGGGCTTGCCGAGCCTGTGCATCCGCGCGCTTTTGCGCCTCAAGCTTGCTGACGGTTCCATCGTCGAGCCATGCGCAGGCAATCGCGGTCATCACGCCAGGCGTATTCCAGGTAGTCGCCCGGATCACGCGTTCCAGTGCCGGGACCTTATCAGCCGGCGCGGCAACGAAGCCGACACGCAGGCCGGTGGCGACGTTCTTCGAAAAACCTGAAACGTAGACCGTCCTTTCCGGCGCCAATTGGGCCACTGGTGGCGGCGGGTCAGAGGCGAGAAACGCGTACGCGGCGTCCTCGATGATCAATAGGTCGTGGGCGCGCGCTATCGATACGAGCTGGTTCCGCCACGCTGCGTCCATCACCCAGCCCAGCGGGTTGTGCAGGGTCGGCATGGTGTAGACGGCCCGCACCGAACGACGCCGGCAGAGCGTGTCGAGTGCATCGAGATCGGGGCCGGTCTCGGTGACGGGAATGGGCACGATTTCCAGGTGCAACGCTTGCGCCAGCACTTTGAAACCCGAGTAGGTCAACGCATCTGCCGCGATCACATCGCCCGGTTTCAGCAGCGCCATCATCGTCACCGCCAAACCATGCTGGGCACCGCTGACGATCAATACCTGCCCGGCCTCTACGCTCAGCCCTCGCGTGCACAAATGACTGGCGACCGACGCGCGCTCATGCAGGCGCCCGCCATGCGGCTGGTAGCGCAGATGGGATTCCAGATCGCCGGACAACGCGAGCTGACGCAAGGCGTTGCGCAACAGATCGGCCTGACCGGGTAATGAGGGGTAGTTAAAATTCAGGTCCATCACGCCCGCGGCCACTTCGGGTTGATCAACGCCATGACCAGGCGGCAGCGACGTCTC
Organism: Pseudomonas sp. BF-RE-22; assembly: GCF_019956155.1. Lineage (NCBI taxonomy): Bacteria > Pseudomonadati > Pseudomonadota > Gammaproteobacteria > Pseudomonadales > Pseudomonadaceae > Pseudomonas > Pseudomonas sp. BF-RE-22. The sequence goes on from NZ_JAHBDD010000019.1 coordinate 53,513, forward strand.
CCGAACGAACGTGCCCCGCCCGGTTTCCCCACTCACCAGCCCCATCGCCTCAAGCTCTGCATACACCCGGCTGGCCGTGACCAGGGCCAGACCTTCTGACTCGGCCAACTGGCGGTGCGTGGGCAAGCGAGTGCCCGGCGGCAAACGTCCGCAACGGATATCAGTGGCAAAGGAATCAACCAGCGACTTGTATCGGGAGCGCGGCATCTCGAGATGTATCCATGACAATTTTTTGATTGTCTTTATAGTCAGCCATACGATGCGCTCAAGGCAACCCGCCGCGAAAACAATTATCGAGTGTGACCTCAATGGAACGCGTATCGAACCTGCATATCGAGCCCCGGGAAAAGACCACCAGCGGGTGGATCAACGGGTTGATCGGCGTAGTGATCTTCAGCGGCTCGCTGCCGGCCACGCGAGTGGCAGTGCTGGAATTCGACCCGGTTTTCCTGACCGTCGCCCGTGCAACCATTGCTGGCGTACTGGCGCTATGCATGCTGTGGCTGTTCAAGGAAAAGCGCCCTGCAAAGAGCCAACTGTTGCCGCTGTTCATCGTGGCCATGGGCGTGGTGGTCGGCTTTCCACTGTTGACGGCGCTGGCGTTGCAATACGTGACGTCGGCGCACTCGATCGTCTTCGTCGGCTTGCTGCCGCTCGCGACCGCCGTGTTCGGCGTGATCCGCGGTGGTGAGCGGCCGCGGCCGGTATTCTGGTTTTTCTCGGTGCTGGGCAGCCTGCTGGTGGTGGGATTTGCTGCCTCACAAGGCCTGACCGCCTCACCTGAAGGCGACATCCTGATGCTGCTGGCCATCCTCGCGTGCGGTCTGGGTTATGCCGAAGGGGCGAAACTGTCCAGAACACTGGGCGGCTGGCAGGTGATTTGCTGGGCGCTGGTGCTGTCGCTGCCGGTGATGGCGCTGTTGACCTGGTGGCTCGCCCCCGCATCGTTCTCCGGGATCAGCACACCGGCCTGGTTCAGCCTGGGTTACGTGTCGCTGTTCAGCATGCTGATCGGCTTTGTTTTCTGGTATCGCGGGCTGGCTCAGGGCGGGATTGCCGCGGTCGGACAGCTTCAGCTCCTGCAGCCGTTTTTTGGCCTGGCGCTGGCGGCGACCTTGCTTCACGAGCAGGTCAGCATCGGCATGCTGGCGGTGACCCTTGCCGTGATCCTGTGTGTTGCCGGGGCGAAAAAATTCGCCAAGTAATTGATAAGAAGTGCTGGAACCGAGCCCGACCATAACGATATAGACTTCACTGACGCGATGCATTCATCAGAACAAAAAACCGTTTTTCTATCGCCACAGCGGTTATTACGAGGTACATCATAAAGACTGGCTGACGAAGTATGAAATGCGCTCCGGAAAACACTATTAATGCAAGGAGCAACACGAGTGAAAATGGGTCTCTTGCTTTAACCGCACCAGCAACCAACCATAAAAACATTACGCCGAATAGAGCTACCCCTACCACGCCCACTTGGGTAAGCATATCCAGTAATAGATTGTGAGCCTCATGCTTTTGGCCAGATATATCCAGATAGGAAAACGCCCCTGGCCCATGGCCAAATATTGGCGACAACTTCCAAACATCCAATGCATGTACCCACAACGCTTTCCGCACGTCTACTTTATTAGGGTCCAACCCTACTCCAAATGCGGAATCAGATCGCCCGAAAGCAGGCGCTACTGGATCTGTTTGACTTACAGCATATTGTCTACTGACGCCATTGCCATCAAACTCATGACCGGCTTTATCAAGGTGGTTTTCCGTTTGTATCGATTGCTCAAACACACCGTTCTTGACCTGATCAACTCTTATAACCGGATCGGAAGACAGGGATTTAATTTGCGTCTGAACGGTATCGAAAAAGGGTTGACCCACTCCATCAAAAAAACATTTGAAAAAAACAAACGCGAGCAAGAACGCCATGAGCATGGTGGTGAAAAATCTCCAATTAATGTTTTTCAACCAACACGAGACCAACACTGTCAGCACCGGAATCCCGATGCACCACGCCAGGAGCAGTGCATCGCTTCTGACACAAAAACCTAGAAAAAATAGAAACCAGAGAAATACGAACATCTTTACGATCCGCACCTTTGACCAGTGCTGAGCTTGAGAAATAGCCGCCAACCAAAACGGAAGCGGGAGCAGAAAAAGTGCAAGCTGGTTAGGGTTCACCGACCAGGCCGCTACCCGAGAAGGGTAAAAATCTGTATTGACCCCCAACCTGCCTGACAGCCAAATATCTCCTGAAAAAAATAACGACAGAGGAATAAACAGTAGAAAAACAGGGATAGTAACCATTGCCCGAATGTACCTGTGAAACTCATACCTCTCCAAATCGGCAGCACAACCCAACACCACCATCGTAAAACACGCCACATAAAGATAAGCAGCGCCCGTGTAGACCCAGCCTTCGCCGCGCTCAGAGCCCGTTATAAAACCTGCCAAAGCAGTAACAATAAAAAAAACCCAGAACACCATCAGCGGGTGTTTAAAGTGCGGCAAAAACTTGCTTCTCACAATCAGCACCATCGCCAAGAATAAAACAACAAGTTCCGATACTCCGATAGGCAAACCTGGAATGCGAAGCATTGTTGAAACCGATAAAAAGGCGACCAGCGCCGCAACAACCGGAGCAACTGAAACTAATTTTTCATTAAGCATGGGAGAATGGTTCTCATTGACTAGGCACAGCTGATTTTTCTGGACAGAAAAAAATGCCATGTTCTTAATGCGCGGGGATTTAGGGCAAATCCTAAAAATGAAGGGATTTTTCTTTAATAGCTGTAGGAGTTTTTCCCTCTAGAAAGTGCAGCTATCAGATACATACAGTAAGGCTGCGAAAAACATGACCTATTGGAGAAAGGCCCCGCTCCGTGCCATTGCCTCGGACGCGTACTCGAAAACCGAACTGAACCGCATCGTAGCCTCATCATGATTGACTGGAATTCACTGTCGATTTTCCGGTGGAGCCCCCGGCCAACCCGCCTTATGCTCAGCCCATGAACCTACAAAACGCTGTGCTTCCGCCCCATGCCGAGATGGTCCGCGCCATGCTCGAACGCGATACCGCCTACGAGGGGGTGTTTTTTACTGCAGTCAAAACCACCGGGATCTTTTGCCGCCCCAGTTGCACGGCGCGCAAGCCGAAACCGGAGAATGTCGAATTCTTCGCCCATGCGGATGAGTGCCTGTCCGCCGGTTATCGAGCCTGCCTGCGATGCAAACCGCTGGACGCTGCCGCCATTGCGCCGGACTGGGTGCAAAGGCTGCTCAAGTCGGTGGACGCCGACCCCGAGCGGCGTTGGACCGATGTGCAACTGCTGGCCGAGGGCATTGAGCCGCTGAAACTGCGCCGCTGGTTCAAACAGCATTTCGGCATGACCTTTCATGCATGGTTGCGTACCCGGCGCCTCGGCATGGCACTGGGCGGGATCAGACAAGGCGATTCCATTGACAGCGCGGCGTTCGATTCGGGGTACGAATCGCTGAGTGGATTTCGCGATGCGTTTCAAAAATCCTTCCACATCACGCCGGGCCGCGCGGCCCACAGCGAACCACTGTTGTTCACGCGCCTGACCACCCCGCTGGGGCCGATGATCGCCATGGCCGAACGGCGTGGGCTGGTGCTGCTGGAGTTTCTGGATCGGCCGGCGCTGACCCGCGAAGTCGAGGCGTTGCAGAACCGTTATGGCTACGCGGTGGCGCCCGGTCACAACGCCCACCTTCAGCAAATCGAAGACGAGCTGGCGCACTATTTCGCCGGCAAACTGACCGAATTCAAGGTGCCCCTGCACTTGCCCGGTAGCGAATTCTCGCGGCAAGTCTGGGCCGAACTGGCGAAAATCCCATACGGCCAGACCAGCACCTACGGCACCATCGCCGCGCGGCTGGGCAAGCCCGGCGCCAGTCGCGCCGTGGGCCTGGCCAACGGGCACAACCGCCTTTCGATTGTCTTGCCCTGCCACCGGGTGATCGGTGCAGATGGCTCGCTGACGGGCTATGGTGGAGGACAACCGCGCAAGGCGTTTCTGCTCAGGCTGGAAAAAGCGGCGGTGCAGATCACCCATCAACTCGCGTTCTGATCACTCGGTGTTTTCGTAAGGAAGGAAATCGATGGATACGCTCGACCACTCATTCCACAGGCTGCATCAGGACGGCCTGCTGATTCTCACCAACGTTGCCGATGCCGCCGGGGCCCGCATCGTTGAACAACTGGGCTGCAAAGCCGTGGCCACCAGCAGCGCGGCCGTCGCCTGGGCGCACGGTTACGCAGACGGCAACACCCTGCCGCTCGAACGCCTGGTATCGAGCGTCGAGGCCATCGCCCGCGTGATTTCGCTGCCGTTGACCGTGGACATCGAAGCCGGCTATTCCGATGACGTGGCACGGGTCGCCGAAGTGGTTGAGGCGGTGCTCGCCGCTGGCGCTGTCGGAATCAACATCGAGGACGGTGCTTCGCCGCCCGAGCTGCTGGCGCGCAAGATCGCCATCGCCCGCCAGGTTGCGGAGCGCCGTCAGGTGAAGTTGTTCATCAACGCCCGCACCGACGTGTACCTCAAGGCCTTGGTGCCGGCCGAAGACCGCGTCGCGGAAACACTCAAACGCGCCGCGCTGTATCAAGCGGCCGGGGCGGACGGGCTGTTCGCGGCAGGCGTTTCGGCAGAGTACGAGATTGCCGCGCTGTGCCGTGGCACCACGCTGCCGGTGAACGTACTTGCGTTGCCGGGGTTACCCGCCCCTGAAACGTTAAAAGCGCTGGGTGTACGGCGTTTGAGCGCGGGCTCCGCAATCGCCGAGTTCCTGTACGGCGCCATGGCCGGCCTGGCCAAGGGGTTTCTGGAGACCGGCAAACTCGACAGCAGCCAGCTCAAGGCCTTCACGTACGGGGAAGTGAACGCCCTGCTGAAATCCGTCGGAAACACTTGATCCTCATGCCCGATCCCTATAAGCCCGCGACCCGCTTTCTGGCGTCCATTGACGACGATTGGGCGCGCCATATCGCGACCATCGGCCCTTGCCTGCATCAGCCTCATGCGGCTCGCGACCCGTATGAGTCGCTGGTGCGGGCAATTGCCTATCAGCAACTGCACGCCAGGGCCGGTGATGCGATTGTCGGACGGCTGCTGGCGTTGTTTCCTTCGGCCTCGTTTCCGCGGCCCGAACAGATTCTGGCGAGCGGGTTTGATCAACTGCGCAGTTGCGGCTTTTCCACCGGCAAAATCGCGACCATTCAGGGCATCGCTCAAGCGGCGCTGGACGGCGTAGTGCCGGACTATGCGACGGCGCTGGCCATGGACGATGAGGCGTTGATCGAGCAGTTGATTACCTTGCGCGGCGTTGGGCGCTGGACCGTGGAGATGCTGCTGATCTACAGCCTGGAGCGGCCGGACATCCTGCCGGCGGATGACTTTGGGGTGCGTGAGGGCTATCGGCGGCTGAAGGGCCTGGAGGTGCAGCCGACGCGCAAGCAGATGGTCGAGATCGGCTTGGGGTGGAGTCCTTATCGAACGGTAGCGTCCTGGTATTTGTGGCGGGTGCCAGCCAAATAGTCCGCATTATCGTTCTTTGCCGCCAAGCCGGCCTCGCTCCTACAGGGATTTTGTGAACGCTGGAGATCCCCTGTGGGGGCGAGCCTGCTCGCGACGGCGCCAGCCCATTCAACACATCACTCAAATCCAGTCACAACCCCGACTTCAACCGACTGAACGCCCGAATCAACGCCCGGTTGAACGCCTTGCCATTGTCATTCTTGCTATACAACGAAGCCCGCACCTGCGCCGACGGGTACGTCCCCGGATCATTACGAATCGCCGGGGCGATCAAGTCATCCGCCGCCGTGATCGCATTGGCGTAGTGAATGGTGTCGGTGATTGGCGCAATCACTTGCGGCGTCATCAGGTAATCCATCAACGCCAGCCCGGCCTCGGGATGCGGCGCGTCCTTGGGAATGACCATGGCGTCGAACCAGATCAACGTGCCCTCCTTCGGTATCCGGTAGGTCAACGTGAACGGTTTTTTCGCGGCTTCTGCCTGGCCCGCCGCAATGGCCACGTTGCCATTCCACGACATCGCCACGCAGGTATTGCCATTGGCCAGGTCGCTGATGTTCAGGTCATTGTCGAAGTAACGGATGTACGGCCGGATCTTCGCCAGTTGCTGCTCGGCCAGCTTCAGGTCATCGAGGTTCTGGCGGTTGATGTCCAGCCCCATGTACTTCATCACCGCGGCGAACACCTCGTTGGGATCGTTGAGCAAACTCACACCGCAATCGGCAAATTTCGAGACCACCGCCGGATCGAACAGCATCGCCCAACTGTCCGTTGGCGCCTCCGGCAGGCGCTTTTTGACGGCCTCTTCCTGATAACCCACACCGGTCGTGCCCCAGGCATAAATCCCGGCGTAACGATTGCCCGGATCGAACACCGCCATGTGCTGGCGGAACTCTTCACCGACGCCGGCAAAGTGCGGCAACCGTTGCAGGTTCAAGGTTTGAATGGCACCGCTCTGGATCGCCCTGGACAAATGCTGCCCCGCCGTCAGCACCAGGTCATAACCACTGCGACCGGTGAGCAGTTTGGTCTCGACGGTTTCCAGGGAATCGAAATGATCGGCGATCACATGGATGCCGGTCTTTTTCTCGAAATTGGTCAGGGTATCCGGGGCCAGGTATTCGCCCCAGATGTACAGGTTCACCACCGGTCTGGCGCTGTCGGCGGCCTGCACACACAAGGGTGCAAGCACCAGCAATAACGCTTGAGTCAGTTTGTGCAGGCCCATGATTACACTCCTTTACCAGCGTATTGAGGCATGGTGATGCACGCGACGTTACCGCCGCCGAGCAGGATTTCCCGGGAGTTTTCGATGCCGACGATCTTGTGCTGCGGGAACAGCTCAGCCAGTGTCGCCAGTGCCACCTGATCGTTACGATCACCAAACAACGGCACCACGATCGAGGTGTTGCCGGCGTAGTAGTTGATATACGACGCGCAGATTCTGGTGCCGGCCTGACGGGTGTGGGTGCTGTCTTGCTGGTCCAGACCTTCGGCTTCTTCTGCAGTCCATTCCAGCACGTCGGGTTGTGGCAGTTTGTGTACGATCAACTCGCGGCCACGGCTGTCACGGGTGCTGCGCAGGACGTCGTAGGCTTCCTGATAGATTTCCCATTGCGGGTCATCGCGGTTGTCGGTCCATTGCAGCACCACTTCACCGGGACGCACGAAGCACGCGAGATCGTCGACGTGACCGTCGGTTTCGTCGAACTTGCAACCGCGCGGCAGCCAGATGACTTGCTCGGCGCCGAGGTAGTCCGTCAGCCGCCGGGTGACTTCTTCCTTGCCCAGGTGCTGATTGCGATTGCGGTTGAGCAGGCATTGTTCGGTGGTGAGGATGCTGCCCTGGCCGTCGCTCTGGATGCCGCCGAGTTCGGCGATCAGCGGTGCGCGGTAACGGTCGAAACGTTCGATTTCGAGGATCTTGCTGGCGATCTGGTCGTCCTTGTCCCACGGGTAGTACAAGCCGCCATCGAGGCCGCCGTACGCGTTGAACTCGAAGTCGACGCCGCGTACTTCGCCGCTGGCGTCATTCACCACAAAGCATGGACCGCTGTCCCGGAACCAGGTGTCGTTGCAGGTCATTTCCACCACGCGCACTTGCGGCGGCAACTGCCGGCGCGCCGTGGCGAATTGCGCGGCGGAGGCACACACGGTGACCGGTTCACTTTGAGAGATGGCGGTGACGATCTGCACCCAGACTTTCTGCGCCGGCTTGGCCCCGTTGCGCCAGACATCGGTGCGCTCCGGCCAGCCGAGCCAGCAACCGGCCTTGGTTTCGAATTCGCCGGGCAGGCGGAAGCCGTCTTGTTTTGGGGTGGTGTCGAGCGAACGTGCCATGGTCAAACCTCGTTGACGGGGATTGGAATGACCACAGGCTAAGGTCGTCGGCGCCCTCCTCGCCAACGATGATTATTGCGGAATACTTGAATTCAACTCATCAATCGATCAGCTGATCGTTGAACCATTCGAGCATCTGCGCCACAGCCGGACGCTCCAGGCGCACTCGTTCACACACCAGCGCGTATTGGCCCAGCGCAGTCATGCTTGAGGTAAACGGCCGGACCAGTCGACCGCTGAGCAAGTCTTCCTGCGCCGTGAGGTTATCGCCCATGGCCACGCCCTGTCCTTGGGCCGCGGCTTCCAGCGCCAGGCCGGCATGGGCGAAATACAACTGTCGTTCGGGGCGTAGATCGCCGGCATGACTGGTGAGCCAGGCGGTCCAGGTCTTGCCGTCCTGATCGTCGTGCAGCAGGCAGTGGCGCGCCAGGTCCTTCGGGGTTTTCAGGGCACCTTGGTTGAACAGGCCGGGGCTGCACACCGGGAAAAACTGCAATGCCGGCAACGGTCGAACGAAGTACGCGCTGCTGTCCACCGGGCCGGTGCCGTAGGTGATCGCAAGGTCGATGTCTTCCCCCGGCGCGGTGGCGTCGATGGGTTGTTCGTAGAGGTGCAAGGTGATATGCGGATAGCGCGCGTAGAAATCCGTGAGGCGACGCATCAACCACTTTTGCGCCAGCTCGGCCGTCACCGCCAGGCGCAACACCGCCAGCGACGACGGATCGCGCAGTTCATCGCAGGCTTCACCAATCAGTTCGAAGGCTTGCTGCAGGCTTTGCATCAGGCGCCCGGCGGCCATGGTCGGACGGATTTGCCGGCCTTCGCGGATGAACAGCGACACGCCCAGTTGTTCTTCGAGCTGGCGGATCTGATGGCTGACGGCGCTGTCGGTGACGCACAACTCTGCGGCGGCCCGACCGAAGTGGGCGTGGCGGGCGGCGCATTCGAAGGTTTTGAGGGCTGCAAGGGAAGGTAGTCGTCGCATGAGTCGGTTCCCGATTCGAGGTGCTCATGCTGACCGGGTGAACGGTGGGCGTCCAGAGGGACCGCGTTATCGTTCATCGCTAGCAGGCTAGCTCCCACATTGGATCTCCAGTGTTCAGGAGACCACTGTGGGAGCTAGCCTGCTAGCGATAAGGCCTGAATATTCACCACCAGGCCACCCGCCCATCACCCTTCTTTATCCACCATGACTTCCCCCAAAACCCGGCGCATGTTGATACCTCAACCGGAGGGATTCGCCATGCTTGATGCACTCAAAAAGATCAACTCAACGTCCGCCTTCAACCGCTGGGCCGGTTTCGAGGTCACTCGCACCGAGCCGGGCGAGGTGGAACTGACCCTGGCTTTTCGCGAGGCGGATATGGCGCAATACGCAGGTTTTCTGCATGCCGGCCTGATTGGCGCGCTGCTCGATACCGCCTGTGGGTTTGCGGCCGGAACGGTCGCTGGCAATGTCCTGGCATCGCATTTTTCGGTGAATTGCCTTGCACCCGCCGTCGGTGAAGTGTTCATTGCGCGCGGCCAGGTGGTGAAGTCTGGCAAGAAGCAGGTGTTTGCCCGTGCCGAACTGTTCGCACAAACAGGGGATCAGTTGAAGCTGGTGGCAACCGGCGATGCGATCCTGGTGCCGATCCAGCAATGAACCACCGGTTTTCGGGGCGGTCAGGGAAGTAACAGCCAATCATTTGGAGGTTCTGCCATGCGACTCGAAGGCTCCTGCCACTGCGGCGCCGTGTCGTTCAGCCTGACCAGCGCCCACCCCTACCCTTACCAACGTTGCTATTGCTCGATCTGCCGCAAGACCCAGGGCGGTGGCGGTTACTCGGTCAACATCGCGGGCGATGCCGCCAGCCTCAAGGTGCGCGGTCGCAAATCCATCGCGATCTATCACGCACGACTCAAGGACGAAGATGCCAAACGCGCACACCGCAGCACGGCAGAGCGGCACTTCTGCTCGGTGTGTGGCTCGGGCTTGTGGCTGTTCAGCCCTGAATGGCCGGAACTGATTCACCCGTTCGCCTCGGCCATTGATACGGCGTTGCCGGTGCCACCCGAGTACACGCACGTGATGCTCAATTCGAAAGCGCCGTGGGTGGAGGTTGCGGCGCATGCCGGTGATCGGCAGTGCGAGATCTGGCCCGAGGAGTCCATCGCACAGTGGCACGAGCGACTGGGTCTGGCTCACTAATCAAAACTTCGATTTTTTTCACACGGCAGTTCCCCTTTGCGTTTTTCGTTCGGTTAACCCTCAGAAGCCTTTCACTTACCGATCGATTCGATACAAAGGGATCTCCATGTCGCACCCAATTGCTGCGCGTTTTCGTTTTGCCCTGTGCCCCTTGGCGCTGGCCCTTCCGGCCGCTCTGCTGAGCCTTGCCTCCACCGCCCATGCCGCCGAAACGGCCACCGGCAAAACGGCAGCCAAGGACGATGGCGTGCTGCAACTGGGTGCGACGAACATCAATGGTGTCGCCTTGGGCGCGACCACCGAGGACACCCATTCCTACACCACCGGCTCAACGTCTTCGGCCACCGGCCTGCCGTTGTCGCTGCGTGAAACACCGCAATCGGTCACGGTGATTACCCGTCAGCAAATGGACGATCGCGGTGTGCAAAGCATCAGCGATGCGTTGCGTAACACCCCCGGTGTTTCGACGCAGAAGTACGACAGCGACCGTACCGAGTTTTCCGCCCGCGGCTTTGCCATCACCAACTTCCAGTACGACGGGGTCAACCAGCCGTACGACGGTGTTTATGGTGAAAACCCGAACAACAGCGACGACTCGGCCAGCCTCGACCGCATTGAGGTCGTCAAGGGCGCGACCGGCCTGATGACCGGCGCTGGCGACCCGTCCGCTACCGTCAACCTGATTCGCAAGAAGCCGACCAAAGAGTTCAAGGCCTCGATCAGCGGCACCGTCGGTTCCTGGGACAATTACCGCACCACTGGCGATATTTCCGGTTCGCTGACTGACTCGGGCAACGTGCGCGGGCGCTTTGTCGGCGTGTACCAGGATAAAGATTCCTACATTGACCACTACAGCCAAAAGAAAGACCTGTACTACGGCATCCTCGAAGCCGACCTGACCGACGATACCCTGCTGACGTTCGGCATCGACAAGTCCAGCGCCACACCTCGCGGCAGTTCCTGGACCGGCAACCCGACGTATTTCTCTGACGGCGGCCGTACCGACTTCTCCCGCAGCTTCAACCCGGCAGCTGACTGGAGCCGTCGTGATTTCGACGAAATCACCTACTTTGCAACACTGGAACAAGCGCTGGCCAACGACTGGAAATTCAAAGCCAGCCTCAGCGAGAAAACCACCGATCACGACACCCAACTGGCCTCGGCCAGCTACGGCAATCCGGACCGCGCTACCGGTGATGGCATGTCCTTCTTCTGGGGTCGTTTCGAAGGACATCGCGTGCAGGACACGGCCGACGTGAACGTCTCCGGCCCCTTCACGCTGGGCGGTCGCGAGCATGAACTGGTGGCCGGCGTCATGACGTCCCACTCCCGCCAGACCGGTTCCACCTACGACATCAGCGCCTTCGAAAGTATCCCGGGGAGCATCTACGATTGGGAAGGTCATGTGGCGAAACAGGAGTTCCCGGTCAACGGCAAGTACGAACGCACCCAGAGCCAGAACGGTGCGTACCTCGCCACCCGCCTGCGCCCGACCGATGATCTGTCGGTCATCCTCGGCAGCCGCCTGAGCACCTTCAAGTACAACGAAGACTACCGCTACAACGCGAGTTCACCGCTGGACGACACCCACGCGAGCTACAAGGAACACGGCATAGTCACGCCTTATGCCGGCGTGGTCTACGACCTGAACGATGTGTACTCGGTGTACGCCAGCTACACCTCGATCTATCAGCCACAGACCTACAAGGATGCCAGTGGCGTGACCCTGGCACCGGTTGAGGGCGACAGCTATGAAACCGGCCTGAAAGCCGCTTACTTCGATGGCCGGCTGAATGCCAGCCTGGCGTTGTTCCGCATCGAGCAGGACGGCGTCGCCGAGCAGACCGGCACCAACGCGATCACCAACGAAGGCATCTTCAAAGCCGTCGACGGCACCACCACCAAAGGTGTGGAACTGGAACTGGCCGGCGAGCTGACCGAGGGCTGGAACCTGACGGCCGGTTACACCTACGCACGCACCCGTGATAAAGACGAACAGCGGATCTTTGGTTACCCGCTGTCCACCACAAAGCCTGAGCACGTGGTACGGACGTTTACCACCTATCGCCTGCCTGGCGCCCTGGACAAAGTGACCGTCGGCGGCGGCATCAGTTGGCAGAGTGCCTCCTACGGCAAAATCTACAGCGCTCCCGCTGGCGACTACACCCGGATCAAACAGGGCGGCTACACCCTCGTGGACCTGATGACCCGTTACCAGTACAACGAGCACCTGAGCTTCACCGCCAACGCCAACAACGTCTTCGACAAGAAGTACCTGGCCGGCCTGGGCAACTTCGACACAACGTTCTACGGTGAGCCGCGCAACCTGATGCTGACCACCAAGTGGGACTTCTAAGCTGAACTTGTAGCGAGGGATTTACGCCCTCGCCACAGGCGACTCACCGCTCGCCAACCCCGTTCACAGTCTTTGACAGTTTTGCGACAAAGCTGCCAAAGATTGCCGGGCGTCACCCGCCTAGCATGGGCGCATCCACTATCACCCAGGGTGCTCCCATGTTTCGTTCGCTGTATTTGCCGTTGACCTCTTTTTGTCTGCTCATCCCCTCCACCTCCTTGTATGCCGAAGACTGGCACTACAGCCTGCGCGCCGGCGCTGCCAGTGCGCCGCGTTACAGCGGCAGTGATGAACGCGTGGTGGCGCCGCTGCTGGGCGGCGAAATCGTCAGCCCTTATGGTTTCTTTCTCGACACGCAAAAGGGTCTTGGCTGGGCGTTTGACGAAGAGGACTTCGGCCTCAGCGTCTACGTCGGCGCAAGTGATGTGCGCAAGGACCGTAAAAGCGGTTTCAAGGGCTCGGATGAGCTCAACGGTATGGGCTCGATCAAGTCGCGTCCCTTGCTGGGGCTGGACGGGACCTATCACATGGGGCCGATCATTCTCGGCGCCAGTTATGAACATGCGCTTGAAGAAGACGAGGACGAACACGACACCGGCTCAGCCTGGAACCGATTGAAACTGAGCATCAGCGCACCGTTTTATGAAGGTGACTACGGCAAGGTCGTCGGCAGCCTGAACAGTCAGTTCGGCGACAGCAATTACATGCGCACCTGGTATGGCGTGAGCAGCGCTCAGGCGTCGCGCAGCAAGTTCAAGGCGTATGACACCAAAGGTGGCCTGGTGAGTCGGGGGGCGGATCTGACCTGGTCGCTGCCGATCAACGATGAATGGAGTTTTACCACGGTGCTGGCGGTGCAGTACCTGGGTGGTAAAGCGGCGGACAGTCCGATTGTCGAGCGTCGGATGCAGACTTCGGTGGCTGGGCAGGTCGTTTACAGCTTTTGATTTGAGGGTGTTGCTGAAGGCCCCTTCGCGGGCAAGCCTCGCTCCTACACGGTACGCGTACAAACTGTAGGAGCGAGGCTTGCCCGCGAAGGGGTCCGCAAGAGCAACACACAACTAATCCTGATGCACCCAGGTCATGCGAAACGACGCCCCGCCCCACGGCGAATCCGCCACTTGCACTTGCCCGCCATGAGACTGCGACACCCGCCGCACCAAGGCCAGGCCCAGGCCGAAGCCACCCGTGCGGCGATCCCGACTGGCGTCCAGGCGCGAGAACGGTTCGAAGATTTTCTCCCGCCCGTCCACCGGCACGCCCGGCCCGTCGTCGTTGACCTGGACTTCGTAATGATCACCGGTGCGCACCAACGACACCTCCACTCGCTCTTCGGCATAGCGAATGGCATTGCGCAGCAGGTTGATCACCGCGCGCGCCATGAAGCGTGGCTCGATGCGCACCTCATCGACCCGGCACTCGACAATCAACAGTTGCACCCCGGCCGCCTCGGCCTCCAGCGCCACGCTGCCGACCACGCTGTCGAGCCAACTGTTGGCCTGAATATTCTCCCGGGTAATGACCGTGGCACCGCGCTCAAGGCTGGCGTAGGTCAGCAGCTCCGAGACCATTTCTTCCAGTTCGCCGAGGTCGGCGTACATGTCGGCAATCAGTTCGCGACGCTGGCTCGGATCGGATTGTTGCTTGAGCTGATCGAGTTCGAACGACAGCCGGGCAATCGGCGTGCGCAATTCATGGGATACCGCGTTGGTCAGCTCACGCTGATTGGCGATCAGGCCTTCGATGCGCGCAGCCATCAGGTTGAAATGCTCGGACAAGTCGCGAATGTTCGAGCGCTTGGACAGCTGGATCCGCGCCGACAGGTTGTTGTCGCCAAAGCGCTCGGCGGCGAGACGCAGTTTCTCCAGATCTCGCCAGTGTGGGCGCACCCAGAATAACAACACGAAACCGATCATCACCGCGATCATCAAATAGGCCGCGGCAATGTAGAACGGCATCAGGCTCGGCTCGGCCGGCAGCTTGATGCTGAGCAACTGCGAACCGTCGTCAATGCGCGAGATGAACTGCGTGTACTTGTCACGCAGCACCAGCAGGCCTTGGGCCAACTCGGCTTTTTCCTGATCGGTCAGGGCCAGTTGATCCGTTTCGACCAGGCTCAGGCCCAAACCGTAGTGAGGGCGCACAGTTTCCAATTGGCGTTCCCGCGCCGGACCGTCCAGGCCGCGCAACTGCTCCACCAGCGACCAGGCCTGACCTCGCACCGCCTCGCGGTTGTAGCTCTGCATTTGACCGGCGAGCAGCGCATCGAACGTGCGCTCGACGGTTTGCAACCCCAGTACCAGGCCAACCGTCATCATCACAAACAGACCGAGAAATAACCGCAGCATTTACAGCTCCCACGCGAACGGATTGAACAGGTAACCCTTGCCCCAGATGGTCTTGATGCACACCGGTTCACGCGGGTTGTCCTTGAGCTTGCCGCGCAACTTGCTGATGTAGACGTCGACGCTGCGGTTGAGGCCGTCGAAGGCGATCCCGCGCATGCGGTTGAGGATGTCGTCGCGGGACAAAATCTTGCCCGCCGCGCTGGCCAGCAACCACAGCAATTCGAATTCCATGGTGGTCAGCTCGATGCCCTCACCCGCCAGGCGTACTTCGCGACAGCTGCGGTCGATGCTCAGATGGCCGAATTCCAGCGAGCTGCAGACTGTGCTGTCCGGCGTTTGCCGGCGTTGCAACGCACGCAGACGGGCCAGCAATACCGGCGGCTTGATCGGCTTGATCACGTAGTCGTCGGCGCCGGATTCCAGGCCGAGGATGTGATCGAGGTCGTCTTCCTTGGCGGTGAGGATGACGATCGGCGTATCGGACACGCTGCGAATCTCGCGACACACGTGCAGGCCACTCTGACCCGGCAGCATCAGGTCGAGTACAACGATTTTCGGTTTGAAGTCGAGGAACGCGGCCAACGCGAGGTCGCCGCGATGCACCTGTAACACCTCAAAGCCATGTTGGGACAGGAAGTGCGCGATCAGCCCGGCAAGCCTTTCGTCGTCTTCCACCAGCAGAACTTTGCCAAAACCCAGGTTATCCATAACGAACGCGTGCCAACTCTTGTGTGAAGTGGACGGCATTATGGCGTCAATCAGCGTCGGGGCGGCGATTGCAGGCAGCAAAAACCGGCCTCTGGGGCCGGTTTTCAGTGATCTTTCATACTCTTAAGAGTTTTTAACAATTGCGCTGCAAAAGATCGCAACTAACTGTAGGAGCACGGCTTGCCGGCGAAGGCGATCTCAAGGACGCCTTCGCCGGCAAGCCGTGCTCCTACGGGTCATGCGGCGGCTGGAACACCGCTGTGGAAGCGGAACTCCACGTCCGGCGATTCGATCAGTTCCTGCTCGGCAGCGCGGACCCGCTCGATCACCTGAGCGATGTCCTTGGCGTCACCGTACTGGTACGCCAGTTTCAGGTAACCCTGGAAGTGCCGCGCCTCGCTTTTCAGCAGACCGAAGTAGAACTTGCCCAGTTCCTCGTCCAGATGCGGCACCAACGCCTCGAACCGCTCGCAGCTGCGGGCTTCGATAAACGAACCGACTACCAGGGTATCGACCAGCTTGACCGGTTCATGGCTGCGCACTACTTTGCGCAAGCCAGAGGCGTACCGCCCGGCCGACAGCTGGCGCAGCTCGATCTTGCGCTTCTTCATCAGGCGCATGACTTGTTCGTGGTGCACCAGCTCTTCCCGGGCGAGCCGCGACATCAGGTTGATCAGATCGACGTGGGAGTGATACTTGGCGATCAGGCTCAATGCCGTGCTGGCCGCCTTGAATTCGCAGTTCTTGTGGTCGATCAGCAAGGTTTCCTGATCGGCCAGCGCGGCCTGGACCCAGCCGTCAGGGGTGCGGCAACCGAGGAACTCGTGAATTTCGGGAAGGATCATGGGGCTCACGGACAAAAGGTTCAAAACGAAGGGCGCCGATTATACCGGCCCGCCGCCAGACCACCAGCCACGACCGTTGATATGTATCAAGTCCCGGATGCGTGACCAGCAACTATAGTTGTGCAACGCCATGCTTTTTTTCCCTCTGGAGATCCCGATCATGCAAGCCATTCGCAGCATTCTGGTGGTCATCGAACCCGAACACTCGGAAAGCCTGGCGCTCAAACGGGCCAAGCTGATTGCCGGGGTAACCCAGGCTCACCTGCATCTGCTGGTGTGCGACCGCAAGCATGACCACAGCGGCATGCTCGGTGTGCTCAAGGCAGCGCTGCTCGCGGATGGCTACAGCGTGACCACCGAGCAGGCGTGGAACGAAAGCCTGCACGAAACCATCGTCGATGTGCAGCAGGCCGAAGGTTGCGGGCTGGTGATCAAGCAGCATTACCCCGACAGCTCATTGAAAAAAGCCCTGCTGACCCCGGCGGACTGGAAACTGCTGCGTTACTGTCCGACTCCGGTGCTGCTGGTGAAAACCTCGAAACCCTGGGCAGGCGGTGTGGTCCTGGCGGCGATTGATGTCGGCAATACCGATGACGAACACCGTCACCTGCACAACATCATCATCGATCACGGTTATGACATCGCCAGTCTGGCCAAGGCTCATCTGCATGTGGTCAGCGCTCATCCTTCACCGATGCTGTCGGCGGCGGACCCTACGTTGCAACTCAGCGAAACCATCGAGGCGCGTTACCGCGAACAGTGCATAGCGTTTCAAGCCGAGTTCGACATCGACAATGAGCACCTGCATATCGCGGAAGGTCCGGCGGATGTGTTGATTCCGTACATGGCCCACACGTTGGGCGCATCGGTGACCGTGATTGGCACGGTGGCGCGGTCCGGGATATCCGGCGCGTTGATCGGCAATACGGCGGAGGTGGTGCTGGATGCGGTGGAGAGCGATGTGCTGGTGTTGAAGCCGCAGGAGATTGAGGATCATCTGGAAGAGATGGTGTCTCATCATTGAGATTTGCGGAGCCCATCAGGGCGCCTTCGCGGGCAAGCCTCGCTCCTACAGGGTTACGTGTTCACCTGTAGGAGCGAGGCTTGCCCGCGAAGCTTTTAAGGGTTAACCGCCGAACGCATCCTTGAGGAATCCGGGCGCGATGTAACGCTGGTAATGCGCCTCGGAGAGCAAAAAGAACTCCCGATCAATCGCATCCCGCAGCTCCGGCAGGTTCCAGTCGCGAAACTCCGGCATCAACACCATCCCGTAGGCTTCCAGATTGTTGATCACCCGCGCGCCTCGGGCGATCAATTGATAGGCCCAGCAATACTCCGACTGATGCGGCACGAAGCGAATCTTGCGCTGCTCCAGTTGCAAACGCAGGCGCTGGGGATCGAAAACCTCCAGTTTGCTGGCCATCACCTGGGACAACAGTTGCTCCAGCCGCAGCCATACCGCGCGTTTTTCCTCCTCGTTGTAACCGTTCCAGTTGATCACTTCATGGTGGAAACGCTTGCAGCCACGGCAGACCAAGTCACCGTAAACAGTGGAGCAAAGGCCGACGCAGGGGGTCTTGATGGTCTGATTGGGCATAGGTCAACAAAGCACGGGAAAGCAGAACAGGCGGGCATGTTAGCCCTTTGTCTAACATTCATCACCCCTCAAAGTTGAGAGCCCAACTTACCTTTAAATTTTTTTTGCCGTAGAATCAGCCAGCCTTTTAAGGCGCCAATGTCCGTTAGAAGCTGTTTTCAAAGCGTCACGAGCACAGTCGTTCCTTCAGAGCGGTGTTGGCGAAGGGTTTTTCCAGCGGGGAAAAGCCCAACGCCAACCCTCATCAGCTCCCCGTTCTGCAGGCGTAAAACTTTGAAAGCAGCTTCTGTAAGGAATTGTCGGTAATTCTGGCTAAGTGGCCCACAACGCCACGCAGCGCATGAGTACGGCAGTTTCGGGATGAGCGTCCCGGACACCCATTTGGGACCACTGATGAGGGTAATAACTGTGCTTGAAGCCTACCGCAAACATATCGAAGAGCGTGCAGCACTGGGTATCGTTCCCCAGCCGCTTAACGCCGAACAAACTGCAGGCCTGGTTGAGCTGCTGAAGAATCCCCCGGCTGGCGAAGAAGCTTTCCTCGTTGACCTGATCACCAATCGCATTCCGCCTGGCGTGGACGAAGCGGCCTATGTAAAGGCAGGTTTCCTGTCTGCCCTGGCCAAAGGCGAAGCCACTTCCCCTCTGATCGACAAGAAACGCGCTGTAGAACTGCTCGGCACCATGCAGGGCGGCTACAACATCGTGACCCTGGTTGACCTGCTCGACAACGCCGAACTGGCTGCTGTCGCTGCCGCTCAGCTCAAGCACACCCTGCTGATGTTCGATGCGTTCCACGACGTCGCGGAAAAAGCCCGCAACGGCAACGAACACGCCAAAGGCGTGATCCAGTCCTGGGCTGACGGCGAGTGGTTCCGCAACCGCCCTGTCCTGGCCGACAAGATCAGCCTGCGCGTGTTCAAGGTCACCGGCGAAACCAACACCGACGACCTGTCCCCTGCTCCGGACGCCTGGTCCCGCCCGGACATCCCGTTGCACGCCCTCGCCATGCTGAAAATGGCCCGTGAAGGCATCGTGCCTGACGTCCAGGGTGTCACCGGCCCGATGAAGCAGATCGAAGAAATGCGCGGTCAAGGCTTCCCTATCGCCTACGTCGGTGACGTGGTCGGTACCGGTTCTTCGCGTAAATCCGCCACCAACTCGGTGCTGTGGTTCTTCGGCGACGACGTTCCTTACGTGCCGAACAAGCGTGCTGGCGGTTTCTGCTTCGGCAGCAAAATCGCTCCGATCTTCTACAACACCATGGAAGATGCCGGCGCACTGCCGATCGAATTCGACGTTACCAACATGAACATGGGCGACGTGATCGACCTGTACCCGCATGCTGGCAAAGTCTGCAAACACGGCACCGACGAAGTCCTGACCACCTTCGAAATGAAGACTCCGGTTCTGTTGGACGAAGTTCGTGCCGGCGGCCGTATTCCGCTGATCATCGGTCGCGGTCTGACCGACAAGGCTCGTGCTGAACTGGGCCTGGGCCCTACCGACCTGTTCAAACTGCCTGAAGCACCTGTCGACACCGGCAAGGGCTACACCCTGGCACAGAAAATGGTCGGCAAGGCTTGCGGTCTTCCAGAAGGCAAAGGCGTTCGTCCTGGCACCTACTGCGAACCGAAAATGACCACCGTCGGCTCTCAGGACACCACCGGTCCGATGACCCGTGACGAACTGAAAGACCTGGCGTGCCTGGGCTTCTCGACCGATCTGGTAATGCAGTCCTTCTGCCACACCGCGGCTTACCCTAAGCCGATCGACGTGACCACCCACCACACCCTGCCAGACTTCATCATGACCCGCGGCGGCGTTTCCCTGCGTCCGGGCGACGGCATCATCCACAGCTGGCTGAACCGCATGCTGCTGCCGGACACCGTCGGTACCGGTGGTGACTCGCACACCCGTTTCCCGATGGGCATTTCGTTCCCGGCCGGTTCCGGTCTGGTAGCGTTCGCCGCCGCCACTGGCGTTATGCCGCTGGACATGCCGGAATCGATCCTGGTGCGCTTCAAAGGCAAAATGCAACCGGGCGTCACCCTGCGTGACCTGGTTCACGCCATTCCTTACTTCGCGATTCAGGCTGGCCTGCTGACCGTCGAGAAGAAAGGCAAGAAGAACGCCTTCTCCGGCCGCATCCTGGAAATCGAAGGCCTGGACAACCTGAGCATCGAACAGGCTTTCGAGCTGTCCGACGCCTCGGCTGAACGTTCGGCTGCCGGTTGCACCATCAAGCTGTCGAAAGAGTCGATCACCGAGTACCTGAACTCCAACATCACCCTGCTGCGCTGGATGATCGGCGAAGGCTACGGCGATGCACGTACCCTGGAACGTCGCGCTCAAGCGATGGAAGCCTGGGTTGCCAACCCGGAGTTGATGGTTGCCGATGCTGACGCCGAATACGCTGAAGTCATCGAAATCGACCTGGCCGACATCAAAGAGCCTGTGCTCTGCGCGCCGAACGATCCGGACGACGCCCGTCTGCTGTCCAGCGTTGCTGGCGAGAAGATCGACGAAGTGTTCATCGGTTCGTGCATGACCAACATCGGTCACTTCCGCGCTGCCGGTAAACTGCTGGATCAGGTCAAGGGTCAGCTGCCAACCCGTCTGTGGCTGTCGCCGCCGACCAAGATGGACGCTCACCAACTGACCGAAGAAGGCTACTACGGCATCTACGGCAAGGCTGGCGCACGCATGGAAATGCCAGGCTGCTCGCTGTGCATGGGTAACCAGGCACGTGTAGAGCCGAACTCGACTGTTGTGTCGACTTCGACCCGTAACTTCCCGAACCGTCTGGGTGACGGCGCGAACGTCTACCTGGCTTCGGCCGAGCTGGCGTCCGTTGCGTCCATCCTGGGTCGCCTGCCGACCGTCGAGGAGTACATGGAATACGCTGGCAAGATCGACAGCATGGCGGCTGATGTTTACCGCTACCTGTCCTTCGACCAGATCGCCGAGTTCCGTGAAGTTGCTGCGAACGCCAATATCCCGGTCGTTCAAGCCTAACGTTACAACGCTGTAAAAAACGCCGCCCATCGTGAGATGAGCGGCGTTTTTTTATGCCCGAAAGGATTGCACCAATCCCCTGTGGGAGCGAGCCTGCTCGCGATAGCGGTGGGTCAGTCGATGCAGGAATTAACTGATCCACCGCTATCGCGAGCAGGCTCGCTCCTACAGGGTTATGCGGATAGCTTCAGGGCTTGTTGGACGGCAACATCGACACTCAAGCCGCTGAGAATCACCTGTTCCAGTTCCTGCGCCGGCAACTTCGACAGCGCCGCTTTTGCCTGATGCTTGAGCCGCGCCAGGATCAGCAGTTTGTCCTCGGCACGCACCTGCAAAAAGAACGCTTCCAGCGCTTCGATGCTGGTGCCGTCCAGATCGGGCGACTCTTCGAGACTGAGGATAACCGTATGCACCGGTGGCTGTGCATGCCGCGCCAGGCGCAATGCACCACCAAGAATGCGCTCCACATTGGCGAAAAACAGCGCCTCGCTGGGCCGCACGATCAGCACACCGGGGATTTCCTTCGCGTCGGGATGTCGTTGCAGGTCAATAAAATCGTGACCTCCGGCCATTTGCCCCAACACCTGGATGTCCGCCGACGACATCTGCTTGAGCATCAGCACCACGCTGATCGCCACTGCCAGCAGCAAGCCGTCCAGCACGCCCAGCACCAGCACCGCCGCCACCGCGCAAATCACCAGCAGGCGGTCGCGACGCCAGATGAAATACCGGCCCAACGGTTGAAGGCTCAAGCCACGGGCCAAGGCATGAATGACGATGGCGGCCAGCACCGGCTCGGGAGTCAGGGCGATCCACGACAACACCGTCAGGACGATGAGCAGCACCACCCCCGCCGCCACAGTCCCGGCCAGACGCGAACCGGCCCCCGCCGCTTCATTGGCCGATGTCGCAGAATAACCAGCGCCTGCGGGCATGCCATGAAACAGTCCCGATAAAAGATTGGCCGCACCGAGGGCCAGCAGATCGCGGTTGGAAGACACCCGGTCGCCGTGTTTGAGCGCAAACGAGCTGATCGAGCCGTAAGACTCGGCATACAGGATCATCACCATGGCGAACGCCAGTTCCCCCAGGCGCAACCAGTCAGTGAACGGCAACACCGGGAGCTGCGGCACTTCGAGACTCAGATCGATGACGCCGATCAACTTGACCCCGTAGGCCGGCAGGTCCAGCCATTGGCCCGCCGCGATGCCGAGCGTCACCACCAGCAAACCGCCAGGCAAACGCCTGACCCGCGCGCACATCCACAACACCAGCAACGCCACCGCCCCGACCAATGCCCCGACTTTATTCCACTGCGGCCACTGCTCCAGCAGTTGCGGCAGGAAACGGATCAGGTTGCCGGTGCTCAAGTGGACGTCGACGATGCTCGCCACTTGCTTGAGGATGATGGTCACGGCCAGCCCCACTGCAAAGCCGCGCAGCACCGGTTTGGCGATGAATGAAGTGACGCTGCCGAGCTTGAATAACCCGGCCAACAGGAAGAAACCTCCGGTCATCAGCACCAGGCCGATCGCCAGGCTCATGCGCAAGGCCGGATCGCCATTGGCCAGCGTGGCGGTGGCGGCAGCCAGAACGGCCGCTGACGACGAGGTCGCGGACACGATGGCAAACCGGCTGGTGCCGAACAGTCCGTAACACAGCAGCCCGGCAAACAAGGCAATCACCCCGGCCTGTGGCGGCAACGCGGCAATGCTGGAATAGGCGACCGCCTCGGGCAGCAACAACCCGGCAATCGACAGGCCGGCCAGTACGTCCAGCCAACGGTCAGGTGTATCGGCACGGGGTTGCGCCGATGCGCCGGGGGTACGAGCCATGTAGCGTCTCCAGAGACGGCGCTTTTCGACGCGCCGATGCAGCCGCAGCTTAGCTGTTTATCCTTGGGGACAGGTGCTCTGGATCAGGTGCCATGCCATAAAAACGCTGGCCGTGTGCATATCCGTTTTTTGGGTTGCGGCGGCTGGCGGTTTCGCCCTTACGGCGAGTCACTTTGGAAAAGCCCCAAAGTAACCAAAGGGCTCTTGCCCCTTTCGTTCGGTGCCTCGCTAATGCTCGCCATGCCCTCGCTCCGGTCCTGCTCCGTGGGCCCGCCGCGATCGGCCATCCATGGCCGTGCGCGGCTAACCCGGCATCCATGCCGGGTTGCCCACTGCGCAGAACCTCCACTCGGCCTCTCGAGGGGGCGCTCAGATCAAAAGCTGAAGGCGAGCTAACGCTCGGCCTGATGAGTGGTGAAGATC
>NZ_JAHBDD010000020.1:0-74466 GCF_019956155.1 Pseudomonas sp. BF-RE-22
CCCTCGTTCCGGTCCTGCTCCGTGGGCCCGCCGCCATCGGCCATCCATGGCCGGGGGCGGCTAACCCGGCATCCATGCCGGGTTGCCCACTACGCAGAACCTCCACTCGGCCTCTCGAGGGGGCGCTCAGATCAAAAGCTGAAGGCGAGCTAACGCTCGGCCTGATGAGTGGTGAAAGTCAAAAGCACACACGATTCCCTGTAGGAGCGAGGCTTGCCCGCGAAAAACGACCGGACGACGCGTTCATTCAGACAGCCCGCGTTATCGTTGACGTCCATCGCCAGCAAGCCGGCTCCTACAGGGGGATGCGTACGAGCAAAGAACCAGGTCGGCTGGCAGGCCGCCTCGCTTTTGCTTTGGTTTTTGATCTTGATCTGCCCCGTCGGAAGGCCGAGCGCAGGTTCTGCGCAGTGGGCAACCCGGCATGGATGCCGGGTTAGCCGCCCCCGGCCATGGATGGCCGATGGCGGCGGGCCCACGGAGCAGGACCGGAGCGAGGGCATGGCGAGCCTTAGCGAGCCACCGTACGTCAGGGGCGCGGGCGCTTGGTTACTTGGCGCTCTTCCAAGTGACCCGCCGTAAGGGCGGAACCAATAGCAGCAGCAACCGCAGAAACGGATATGTACACCATCAATAAACTCGTCGCCTGACATGCAGCCATCGCTGGCAAGCCAGCTCTTACAGGGTCCAAGGTGACCCCCGTGGGAGCAACGTCAATCTCAGGCCAGGCTCTCCACCGTTCAATTCAAAACGCAAAACACGAACAACCAAACGCCCCCCAAAATCCCTGAAAATCACTCACCGGCGCCGAAGACAAACGCGCCCGCTCATGGCTATGGGCATGCACGGCGCAAGCCCCGACACACTGATGAACCTGCGCCGTCATCGGCGCCAACGGTTTCCAATGGCCCGGCACGTTCACCACCGGTGACCATTCCGGCACCACCGGTACAGGCGGCGGCCCGAGTTTCTCGAACTCGGCGGTGCCATAGACAATCTTGCCGTCGACAATCGTCAGCACCGACTCGATCCATTTGACCGCTTCATCCTCGATGTGGAAATAGTCCGCCGACAGCGCAATCAGGTCCGCCAGTTGCCCGACCTTGATCTGGCCTTTCTTGCCCTGCTCGGAAGAGAACCAGGCGCTGCCGTGGGTGAACAACTCCAGCGCCGTGTCGCGGCTCAAGCCTTGCGGGTACAGCGCCAGACCACCGACAGTGCGGCCGCTGACCAGCCAATACATCGAAGTCCAGGGGTTGTAGCTCGACACCCGCGTGGCGTCGGTGCCGGCACCGACCGGTACACCTTCGGCGAGCATGCGCGCGATGGGTGGTGTGTGTTCGGCAGCCTTGGCGCCGTAGCGGTCGACGAAGTACTCGCCTTGAAAGGCCATGCGGTCCTGAATCGCAATGCCGCCGCCCAAGGCTTTGACGCGCTCGATGTTCTGCGGGGTGATGGTTTCGGCGTGGTCGAAAAACCATGGCAAACCGTCGAACGGGATGTCGCGATTGACCTTCTCGAACACGTCGAGCATGCGGCTGATGGATTCGTTGTACGTGGCGTGCAGGCGGAACGGCCAACGCTGTTCCACCAGATGCCGGACCACTGGCTCCAGCTCCTGCTCCATGGTTTGCGGCAGGTCCGGGCGTGGTTCCAGGAAGTCTTCGAAATCCGCCGCCGAAAACACCAGCATTTCCCCGGCACCGTTGTGCCGCAGGAAATCGTCGCCCTGGCCGTAATGCGACGTGCCGGTCCAGTTTTTGAAGTCGGTCAGCTCTTCCTTGGGTTTCTGCGTAAACAGGTTATAGGCGATCCGGACCGTCAGCTGTTGGTCTTTGGCCAGTTGCTGGATCACCTGATAGTCGTCCGGGTAATTCTGGTAACCACCGCCGGCGTCGATGGCGCTGGTGACGCCGAGGCGATTGAGTTCGCGCATGAACTGCCGGGTCGAGTTGACCTGGTACTCCAGCGGCAGTTTCGGGCCCTTGGCCAGGGTCGAATACAGAATCATCGCGTTAGGGCGCGCGATCAGCATGCCGGTCGGGTCGCCGTTGGCATCTCGCTGGATTTCACCGCCCGGCGGGTTCGGCGTGTCGCGGGTGTAGCCGACCACTTTCAACGCGGCGCGGTTGAGCAGGGCGCGGTCGTAGAGGTGCAGCACGAACACCGGCGTATCCGGCGCGGCTTTGTTCAGTTCATCAATCGTTGGCAGGCGCTTTTCGGCGAACTGGAATTCGTTCCAGCCGCCGACCACCCGTACCCATTGCGGCGTGGGTGTGCGGTCGGCCTGATCCTTGAGCATCCGCAAGGCATCGACCAAGGACGGTACGCCTTCCCAGCGCAACTCAAGGTTGTAATTCAAGCCGCCACGGATCAAGTGCAGGTGCGAGTCATTGAGGCCGGGAATCACCGTGCGACCGTGCAGATCAATAATTTGCGTGCCGGGACCTTGCAGGGCCATGGCCTGAGCGTCGCTGCCGACCACCACGAAGCGTCCGTCCTTGATCGCGACGGCACTGGCCTGGGGTTTCTTGCGATCGACGGTGTGCAGGCGTCCGTTGTACAGAATGAGGTCGGCCGGGGCATCTGGCATGGTTTTACTCCCTGCGATTAGCGGGCTGATCCAGGCGCCGACGGCACCTGCCGTAAGGCCTTGCAGTACACGTCGACGGTTGAAACCGTCGTGCTCGTCAGGTGGGCTCATGCAGTGTTCTCCGCTCGGTTCTTTCATAGAAGAAAAAGGGGACAGAACAGCCGATGTCTGACGCATGCGGCCAGAAGGAATATAGACCGCAAATTCACCGACAGCCGTTTTCCAAAGGTGAAAAACGACGAATCCCGCCACAAGGGGCGGGATTCGTATGCTGCCAGAGAGGCTCCCGAGCGCGGGAGCCGCCGTCTTAGCTTGGGAACAGCTCGGACAGTTTCATCGCCAGCATCATGTCGCCTTCAGCGCGCAGTTTGCCGCCCATGAACGCCTGCATGCCGTCGGTCGAACCGTCAACGATGCCTTCCAGGGTTTCGCCGTCCATCACCAGAGTGACCTGGGCGTCCGGGTTTTCGCCTTCTTGCAGTTCGCAGGTGCTGTTCTTGACGATCAGCGAGAAGTTCTTGGTGTCGTCGATGCGGAAACCGAAAACCAGGTCCAGGCCGGCAGCAGCGGCTGGGTTGAACTTGGCTTTCATTGCTTGTACGGCATCAGCTACGGAGGTCATGGTTCGATCCTTTCTTGGGTAATTAGAGCTGGGTGATTACAGCCAGGGTCACAATAGTCCGGACTCAGCGAAACGTGATGAGTTCCGGTGCTTTCAACAGTTGCAGGTGCGCATGACTGTTGAAAGAAGCCAGTGCCACCTCGCGACCACGGAATTTCAGCTGGTTGAGCGAGGTGTTGACGATTTGCCAGTTCAGTTCAAAGGCCTGCCTGGCGGGCATTTGCGTAATGAGGTGGAGCAGGGCAGTGATGGTACCGCCGGAGGTGAACACGGCGATTTTCTGGGTGTTGTCGGCGCTTTCGAGGATGCGATGCAGGCCGGCCTGCACCCGCTCGACAAAGCCCAGCCAGCTTTCCAGGCCCGGCGTGTCATACGTACCAGCCAGCCAGCGCTCGATGATCAGGGCGAAAATACGCTGGAACTCGGCGCGGTTTTGCGCGGCGTTGCGCAGGATGTCCAGCGCTTCGGGCTCATCGTCGAGCATGGCCGGCAACAGCGCGCGAATGACCGCGTCGGCGTCGAATTCGTTGAACGCGGAATCGATTTCCACGGTCGGCACCGGCAGGCCCACGGCCGTGAACTGTTCCAGCGCGCTGTTGGCCGTATGCTGCTGACGGCGCAGGTCGCCCGAGAGGCAGCGGTCGAAGCTGATACCCAGTTCGGCGAGGTGCCGGCCGAGGACTTCTGCCTGGCGAATACCGGTCGGCGACAGTACGTCATAGTCGTCTGCACCAAAGGAGGCCTGGCCATGTCGAATCAAATAGATAGTGCCCACGTCCGCGTCTTCCCGGTACGTTGAAGGTTCGGCGAGGTTATGAGGATGGCGGTGAGCTGTCAATGAAAAAACATACGCTTGTTTGAAATGCCCGTTACAGGCCTGTTGCCAGAGGTTTCACGGCTGGCCGCCGAGCCGGCGCATGGGTATGCTGATGGTATCCCGCGCGCGTTTATGCAGCGCATTGTATTGAAGGAGTGACTGTGGATTTTCTGTCCGAGTACGCCAGTTTCCTGGCTAAAACCGTGACACTGGTGATCGCCATTCTGGTGGTCCTGGCCAGTTTCGCGGCATTGCGCAGCAAAGGTCGACGCAAGTCGGCCGGCCAGTTGCAAGTCAGCAAACTCAATGATTTCTACAAAGGGCTGCGCGAACGCCTGGAGCAGACCTTGCTCGACAAGGACCAGCTCAAGGCCTTGCGCAAGGTCGAGGCTAAATCCGAGAAAAAGCAAAAGAAGAAACCCGAAGCAAAACCGCGGGTGTTCGTGCTGGATTTCGACGGTGACATCAAGGCATCGGCCACTGAAAGCCTGCGTCACGAGATCACCGCGCTGCTGACCCTGGCTACGCCCAAGGATGAAGTGGTGCTGCGTCTGGAAAGCGGCGGCGGCATGGTTCACAGCTACGGCCTGGCATCCTCGCAACTGGCGCGCATCCGCGATGCGGGCGTGCCTTTGACCGTGTGTATCGACAAGGTCGCGGCCAGTGGCGGTTACATGATGGCGTGCATCGGCGAGAAGATCATCAGCGCGCCGTTCGCGATTCTCGGCTCGATCGGCGTAGTGGCGCAGTTGCCCAACGTCAATCGCCTGCTGAAAAAGCACGACATCGACTTCGAAGTCCTGACCGCCGGCGAGTACAAACGCACCCTCACCGTGTTTGGCGAAAATACCGAGAAGGGCCGTGAGAAGTTCCAGGAAGACCTGGACATCACTCACCAGCTGTTCAAGAACTTCGTTTCCCGCTATCGCCCGCAACTGGCCATCGACGAAGTGGCGACTGGCGAAATCTGGCTCGGCATCGCGGCGCTGGACAAGCAACTGGTGGACGAGCTCAAGACCAGCGATGAATACCTCGCCGAGCGCGCGAAGAAATCGGAGCTTTATCACCTGCACTACGCCGAACGCAAAAGCCTGCAAGAGCGCATCGGCATGGCGGCCAGCGGTTCGGTCGACCGCGTATTGCTGAGCTGGTGGAGTCGGTTGACCCAGCAACGCTTCTGGTGATTTTTCAAAACACCGTCGCCTGAAAAATGAAACCGTGGATAGCCTCCACGGTTTTTTTTTGCCTCTCGCAAGGCCGCGCTTTCCGTGCGCATGCAGCGAAATTTCCTATCGTCACTGTCAATCGGTCCGGCTTTTTCGGCAGCCCGGGTTCGGTAGGGTGGTGTTCCTGAAATGATTGCAATGGAATGCACCATGAAAGAGCTCCCTCATAACAACGCTGCCGGCCCGCATCCTGCGCCCTCTGCACGAATGCGAGACGAACTGAAAGCCGCGCTGGATATCGCGCTGCCCCAGACCCCCGGCCAGTTTGGCGAACACCTGATCAAGGAGAAATGGGGGCAGGGGATTGAGCCGCAGACAGCCTTGCTGGTTACGCTTGATTACAACTACAAGGGCCATCCTGCCATTGATGGTATTGAGCAAGGGCACGTGGCGAGTTCCCGCTCGCTGCTGCAAACGTTGTTATCCAACTATCAGTCCGTGGGTGACGGGCGTTTCGCTGAAACCGCGTTCGGCCTGTACACGCCGCCGGATATCGGGCCTGCCGTACGCATTGTGAAAAACGTCGATGAGTTCGCCGATCACGGCAGCGGCAATCACCAGACGTATGAAGGCATCTATCGCCAAACCACACCGCAAGTTTACGGGCCTTCAACGCAGATCAACCTGAGACCTGCCGATTACAAGAAATGGGTCTGGGAACTGGAACTGAAGGACTTGTACGAAGCGTATCTCGGTCAAGCCTGGCCAGCCGATGATGTGCTTGTTGCAGCCGAACCTTACGCGCTGAGGACGTCGGTCAAAGCGGCGTTCGTCATGGCCGCCTGGTTGCAGTTTCACGAACAACGCCTGTCGCCAAAAGGCCTGGAACTGGCGATGCGAGCGGCGGGTTTACCGCCCGATCAGCCATGGGAAACACTGACCATCGGGCAACTGCAAGCACCGACTCACGCGCCTTCCTCGGTCAGGATCGGCCGGCTAAAGCTCTACCGTTATACCGCAACCGATATCTGGGCCTTTCGTGACACAGCAAGCGCCAGAGTGCTGTTGTACATTCCCGGCAACTCTTCTCCGCTGCACGAATTCGCCGATGCCGTTCAACTGCACCAATGGATTGCCACTCAAGGCCGGGTGAGTGAGACCAGGCAGGCATTGGCCGCCCACTTTGTTGAAGATGACCGCGAAGACGGTACGTTTCATGCCGGTGTTCTGACGGCGCTGGATGGCATGGCGTTGTATCCGGCAAAACACTGGCTGACGAACAATGCCGGTTTTTTCAACAACGACGGCTACTGGGACCCGGACGAGTACATTGGCTACGACGATCCGGCATCTGACACCGACCCGTTTTCCCAGTGCGTGCTGACGATGAAGCAGGCCGCCCGGGCCAGCATCAAAAGCATCCGTGACGATGCCCAGGTCAATCGTGACAATCTAAGCGCGGTCGTTGAGCCGCTTGTGCAGTGGGTGAACCGGTTCGGGCCCTTGGCGTTGTTCGTTCCGGGAGGCGAGGGAATACTGGCGCTGGCCGGTCTTATCGATGCGGGCTACGGCATTGATCAGGTGGTCAACGCTAAGACATCCAGCGAACGGTCAGAGGGCGTGACGCGCACCGTTTTTGGCTTGCTCAATGCCTTGCCGATCGTCGCGGAGGTGGCGCAAAAAGGTGACGCAGTCATCGTCGATTCAGCAGAGGAAGGCGCAAGGCCCGTGCCGGAAGTGGCCGTTGCTCCAGCGCCAGGCCCTTCGAACGTGGTGCCGGCGACCCGCGTCGAACTCATTCGCGCAATTGGCCCCTCTGTGGCGTCGTTCAGCGATGAAGTGCTGGCGCAAATCGGCAAGGTCAGCGCGATTGACGACGACATGCTGCGGTTGATCCAGACTGGCCGCTCGCCGACGCCCTTGTTGGCTGACACCATCAATCGCTTCAGGATCGATCAGGAGCTCGGGCCGGCCGGGGACCCAGTGCTATTCGGCCAACGTTACGCTGAACTGCAACGTTCAGAGCTTGAATGGGTCCGGTTGTTCCAGGAGCAGTACCCGGACCTGCCAACCAGCGCAATCGAACAAATGCTCGACCGCTATGGCGTGGATATCCAAAGAGCGCCCGAGATGGCCGAGGCCAGGCAGGTTTTCGCACGTCTGGACAGCAAGGCACGGCAATACCAACAGCATGTGCGGCTCAATCGTGCCTATGAAGGCTTTTATCTGCGCTCGGTGGTGAACGCCGAGACGGACAGGCTGGCATTGCACTCCCTGAAAAACCTGCCCGGTTGGCCCCAGGACCTACGGATCGAGGTTCTCGACGGTTCGTCCACTGGCCGGGTTCTTGATCGTTGCGGGCCACTTGATACCCCGAACTCCCGATACGTCATCAAGGTGGGAAACCGTTACCTGCGGCAAGGCCGGCAAACGGATTTCTACGACGCGATCCTCGGCGTGCTGTCGGAGGAAGAGCGCTCAGTGTTGCAACTCACGTCGCTGGAACCAGCCAGCGAGTTGCGGCTCAGCCTCAGCGATCATGCATTGTCCCGAACCGAAACCCTGCTTGGCTTGCAAAGGCTCGACTCAGGGCTGACCTTCGAGCGGCAGGGGCTGCGCGGTGGGGGGTACCCGACGACGCCTCAGGGTGACGCCATGAAACTGCAGGCCACCCGGTTACAGATCAGGGACATTTACCCGAACTTCACCGACGCTGACGCGGATCAGGTCATACAGCGAGCGGGTGTATCCGTGCAGGCGCACATCGACGGGCTGAATCTGCAGTTGCACCAACTCAACACTGAGTTGATTGACTGGGTCGATCAAGCCGCGCAAGACATTGAACACATCGAAATCCCCTTGCTGGTCATGGGCGACGAAGCCGCTGCGGGTATGAGCCATGCGCAAATCGCCGTGCACAATGCGCATGTCCTGCAAACGGCCCTGCTTGAGGAGCGAGCGATCAGGACTGAGCTTGCCGTAGAGCTTGTCGCTATCTGGCAAAAACGCGGGCCACCGCTAAATCGCCTGTACTCAGGCGAGCAACTGCGCGGCGTCAGGCTCGAACTTGCCTTCGAGAACTATCACCGATTGCCCACCCTGAGTGTCCGGTTGGACGATGTGCTCGAATTGTCGATGCAGGGCTTTCATCTGACCGAGGAGGGCAGTTTGAACGGCTTTCTCGAGAGCTTCCCGAATCTTGAGACGTTGAATCTGGAAAACGTCGACTTGCGTCATTTCTCCGAGGACGGCCACGAGGGGTGTGCCTTGCCGCCTTCCCTCTGCGGGTTGAGACACCTGTCCTCACTCAATCTGCGTGCCACCCAACTGGTATTCAGTGAGCGCGCCGCTTCACAACTGACCGATCTGACCAGTCTGCAAAGCCTCGACCTGAGTGACAACCCGTTGGGCGTACCGCCGATGGTGCTCGGCTTGAATAACCTGCGACAGC
Organism: Pseudomonas sp. BF-RE-22; assembly: GCF_019956155.1. Lineage (NCBI taxonomy): Bacteria > Pseudomonadati > Pseudomonadota > Gammaproteobacteria > Pseudomonadales > Pseudomonadaceae > Pseudomonas > Pseudomonas sp. BF-RE-22. Next base: position 8,650 of record NZ_JAHBDD010000020.1, read on the forward strand.
TAAACCTGAGGAATACCGGAATAAGTCGATGCCCGGTCGGGATCATGCATGAGCCGTACCTGACCTCCCTTGATTTGCGCGATAACCAGATCACGCGGGTCCCCCAGGCGGTGCTGAACCAGGCCATCGCAAGGGATCGAGTGCTGCTGTGGAACAACCCGTTGACCGACGAAGACACGTTGCGGCGTCTGATTACGCATCGAGAACAAACGGGGATCAACTTGTGGTTGAGTGCGGCGGGGCCTGACTATGGGAATCCGGCGGCCTGGTTGAACGGGACTGAAGAAGGGCTGCGCGATGCCAGGCTGCAAATCTGGCAGCGACTGGCGCTCAAGCCAGGTGGTGGGCGGTTTTTAGGGACCATGAATACATTGACGCTCACCCCGGATTTCCAGGTCAACTATCCAGACCTTCAGGCACGAGTATGGCGACTGTTGACGGAAGCAGACGCTTCGGACCAGTTGTGGGGGCGATTGAGCAGGAATACACCTATGCCGGAGGGCGCTTTCGACAACCCTCTTGCGGTTTTCGCGGTGCTGGAAAACCGTGCGCAGCTATACCGGGACTGGGTGGCCTTGGGGCAACCGATTCCGATCGAGCGATAGCAGATTGGTGGAGCTGATAAAGCCCTGATCCCATGGGGTCAGGGCTTTATGTGGTCAGCGGCGACGGAACAGCGGCAGCGGTTCGTCGGTGGCGGCCTGATAGGTCACCGAGAAGTCCTTGAGACCTTCCAGGGCTTCGTACGGGTCTTTATCGGCGCGCACTGCAAAGGCGTCGAAACCGCAGCGATGCATGTAGAACAACTGGTCGCGCAGTACATCGCCGATCGCCCGCAGTTCGCCTTTGAAACCGTAACGGTCACGCAGGAGGCGGGCGTTGGAGTAGTTGCGGCCATCGGTGAAGGCCGGGAAGTTCAAGGCGATGACCTGGAAACTCGCCACGTCCTCACCAATTTCTTCGGCTTCTTCATCGGCATCCAGCCACACGCCCAGGCCGCCATCGCGGGCCTTGAGCATACGGCTGTGCTCGCGCCACAGCTGCAAAGGGACGATGTAATCGTCGCAGTTGGTGATCTCGTCGATACTGAAATCCTTAGGCAGCAAGTGCCAGGTTTCGTCGACGACTTCGTTGTTCTTAATTATTCGCTGCATAGACGCGTTCCTTGAAGAGGTCGATGCCAATACGTTGATAGGTGTCGATGAAACGCTCGTCTTCGGTACGTTGTTCGATGTACACGTCGATCAGCTTCTCGATCACGTCTGGCATGGCGTCCTGGGCAAAGGACGGGCCGAGGATCTTGCCCAGGCTCGCATCACGGCTGGCGCTGCCGCCGAGGGATACCTGGTAGAACTCTTCGCCTTTCTTGTCCACCCCGAGAATGCCGATGTGGCCGACGTGGTGGTGACCACAGGCGTTCATGCAACCGGAGATGTTCAGGTCCAGTTCACCGATGTCGAACAGGTAATCCAGGTCGTCGAAACGGCGCTGGATCGATTCGGCGATCGGGATCGACTTGGCGTTGGCCAACGAGCAGAAATCGCCGCCAGGGCAGCAGATGATGTCGGTCAGCAAACCGATGTTCGGCGTGGCGAAACCTTGCTCGCGCAATTCGCCCCACATGGCGAACAGTTGGGACTGTTCGACGTCGGCCAGAATGATGTTCTGCTCGTGGGACGTACGCAGTTGACCGAAGCTGTAGCGATCGGCCAGGTCGGCCACGGCGTCGAGCTGCTTGTCGGTGATGTCGCCCGGCGCAACGCCGGTCGGCTTCAGGGACAGGGTCACGGCAACATAGCCCGGCTTTTTGTGCGCCAGGGTGTTGCGGGTACGCCAGCGGGCGAAGCCCGGGTGTTGCTTGTCGAGCTCGGCCAGCTCGGCGGTCTGGTTGTCCAGCGCCTTGTAGTCCGGGTCGACGAAGTGTTTGGCGACGCGATGCACTTCGGCTTCGGTCAGCGTGGTCTGGCCACCGCGGAGGTGTTCCATTTCCGCGTCGACTTTCTGCGCGAAGACTTCAGGCGTCAGGGCCTTGACCAGAATCTTGATCCGCGCCTTGTACTTGTTGTCACGACGGCCATAGCGGTTGTACACGCGCAGGATGGCGTCGAGGTAGCTCAACAGGTCTTGCCACGGCAGGAATTCATTGATGAACGCCCCGACCACCGGAGTACGACCGAGGCCGCCACCGACCAGCACACGGAAACCCAGTTCGCCAGCGGCGTTGTGCACCGGCTCAAGGCCGATGTCGTGGACTTCGATGGCCGCACGGTCGGAAGTCGAACCGTTGATGGCGATCTTGAACTTGCGCGGCAGGTAAGCGAATTCCGGGTGGAACGTGGTCCACTGGCGGACGATCTCGCACCATGGGCGCGGATCGATCAGCTCGTCGGCAGCGACACCGGCGAACTGGTCGGTGGTGACGTTGCGCAGGCAGTTGCCGCTGGTCTGGATCGCGTGCATCTGCACGGTCGCCAGTTCGGCAAGGATGTCCGGGATGTCTTCCAGCGCCGGCCAGTTGAACTGCACGTTCTGGCGGGTGCTGATGTGGGCGTAGCCCTTGTCATAGTCGCGGGCAATCTTCGCCATCATTCGCGTCTGGCGCGAAGTCAGCTGGCCGTAAGGCACCGCCACTCGCAACATCGGCGCGAAGCGTTGGATGTAAAGCCCGTTTTGCAGACGCAGAGGGCGGAATTCTTCTTCGCTCAGCTCGCCTGCCAGATAGCGTCGGGTCTGATCACGGAACTGCTTGACGCGGTCCTCGATGATCCGCTGATCGTACTCGTCGTATACGTACATATAAGTCCTGTTCTCAGGCTTGGGCCGGTCGGATCCAGTTGCGTTTTTCGCCTGGAAAGTCTCCGATACTGCCTCGGCAATTCTGCGCGCACGGCCGCGCACTCCCAACGGAGCCGGGGCAAGATACCAGTTTGGAGTTATGCGCAAAAGTGATGTTTGAGTATATGTAAAGAACCAAATCGACTAACGAGAATCGTTATTACTAAACCCGTATTTGTGGTGTGGGCAATCATCGTCTTAACTGTGGTCGAGTCTTTATGCAATCACCGATAAAACCGACAAGAGGCGATGCAATGAGCAACCCTACCAAAGCTTCAAAGCCTGACAGTACGGTCGATGCCTGGGCCATTCTGTTTCTGATCATTCTGGTCGTGGGGACAGCGGTATTCTGGGTCAGCCATCAATAACCGACCCCGTCCGGGCCCGGTCCCGACAATTGTCGGACAAAAACTGCAATAAACGCCGTTTTACGGGTGTTCGCTGGCTATAATGCGCGGCGAATTTCCGGGGGCTCGGACGATCAATGTTGAAGTTTTTCTACACCTTCCTGTTGCTGCTCGGCACGGTTTACGGCCCTGCTGCGCGAGCGGAATCGGTGTTGTTCCTGAATCCCGGGGAAACTGACGAAGCCTTCTGGGTCAGCTATTCGCAATTCATGCAAGCGGCCGCCACGGACCTGGGTATCGACCTGCGGATTCTCTATTCCCGGCGCATGCCGGAACTCACGCTGGCGCAAGCGCGCCGTGCGCTGCAAGGTCCCGATCGTCCGGACTATCTGATTTTCGCCAACGAACAGTACATTGCCCCGCAAGTGTTGCGCCTGGCGCAAGGCAGCGGCGTGAAACTGTTTATGGTCAACGCGTCGCTGACGGCCAATCAAATGAGCCTGCTGGGTGAACGCCCTGATCGACTGGGCAGCCTGGTGCCCAACGACGAGGAGGGCGGTTACCTGATGGCCAAGGAGCTGATTCGCCAGCACCCGCCCGTGGCGCCTGGTCAGGTGATCGAGTTGCTGGCGTTCTCCGGCCTGAAGATCACGCCGTCGGCGCAACTGCGTGAGCAAGGCATGATGCGAGCGCTGGCCGAGCACCCGCAAGTGCGTTTGCGGCAACTGGTTTACAGCGGTTGGACCCGCGAACGAGCGTATGAACAGGCAAAGTTGCTGTTTCGGCGCTACCCGAAAGTCTCGCTGGTGTGGTCAGCCAATGACGAAATGGCGTTTGGCGCCATGCAGGCCTATTCGGAGACGGGCGGTGTGCCCGGAAAGGACGCATTGTTCAGCGCGGTCAATACCTCGACGGCCGCGTTGCAGGCAAAGGTCGACGGAAAGTTGAGCGTATTGTTGGGCGGACATTTCACTTTGGGCGGTTGGGCGCTTGTGCAGGTGCATGACCTTGATCGGGGCGTGGACATCAGCCAGTACGGCGGCCGTGACCGCCAGATCCCGCTGCTGCAACTGGTCGACAGGGCAACCGCCAGGCGAATGCTGGCCATGGGTGAATCGCCGGACTACGGCGTGAACTTCCGCCGAATGTCGGCCAAGGGCCGGCCTGTGTCCTATCGCTATCCGTTCAGCCTGCAAACCCTGATGCGCTAAACCCCGGCCAGCATGATCACCAGTTGCACGATGCCGTAGAGCGTCAACGCAAACACCGCCGTGAACAGAATCCCCAGAATCACGAAATGACTCGGCTTGCCGTGGGTGAAATCCCGCGCGCGGTTCTTCCCGCTTTGCACGCCAAAGGCCGCGGCCATCACGCTGTGCAGCATTTGCCAGAAGGTTGGCGGTTTGTTGTCGACTGGATCGTCCATAAACCCCTCGTCATGCTGATATGAACTGTAAGCATAGTCAAACAACCGTGAGGCTGAATGAGGCGGGCTGCTGCGAAGCCTGCCTCTGACTGCAGTACCAACATCCCGACTGTCTTCTATAAATATGTACCGCCATGGCGCTGGATGGCCGTGATTTCCTGATGCTTCAACCACAGTGATCAGGATGCACGTCATGCCCGAGCTTTCCCCACCCATGGACCATGGGTTTCATGTTCCGTTTATCAAGAAACGCCTGCCCGACTGGACTCGACACCTCGCACCCTCACATATCGACAACCTCACCCGGGCCAGGGATCCGGCCGAGGAATTTGCCAGGAACTATCCACGACTGTATGCCGAGGCGTCGCCCGCGCTGCGCCTGGCGCTGTACGACAGTCAGGTGCGCAGCAACAACTCTACCCAGGCACTGGCCAAGACCCTCAAAGACTTCAAGGGCATCACTGAATTTGCCAAGCCGTTGCTGGCAGAGGCGATGAACAAGACCTTTGGCCAGTCTCCCGATGTGACCAAAACCATTCTGTATCACCTGCGAGCGCCCAACCGGGCCGAAGAGCAGACACTGCTGCAGGCCGCGTTGCGCAATTTCGAGGACGATGAGCCCTTTGATGAAGTCGCCCTGCAGGAGACCAGTGCGCTGGCCCCCGCCGGGGCAATGCAGAATGAGCTTTACGATCCGCGAGAGCGTTACCCTTTCTGGAGTACGCGCTACAAGATCCGCGACAAGCTGTCGATCAAGCCTGCGGAGTTCGCCAGACTGTGTCGGCAACTGGACCTGGGCCAACAGTACCAGGCTCACCTGAGCACCGTGTTCGATGCGCCGGGCACCAGCGCTACCGTGCGCGAGCAGACGATCACGGCCAACAAAGACCTGATGCGCCTGCAAGTACACATCGCGCGAATGAAGTCGCACGTCAGCGAGTCGGCGTATGCGACCTTGCTGGCGGTACTCGACGGTAGCCCGCAACCCAAAATCGATGGCCAGGCGGTGGCGTTCAGCCAATTGACGGCACTGGGCTCGCAGTTGAACGATGTGTTGATTATCGGCCCGGTGTCCCGAAAGCCCACCTCGACCCTGGAGGATATCGCCGAGGCAATACTGCCGGTACCCGTCTGGAGTATGGCAATCGACACCCATGCGCGAATCATCGTCTACATCCCGGGTGACAAGAGGCAGCCGATCAAGGAATTCACGTCGCTGGCCGCATTTGCCAAAGACTTTGCCGTCCGACTGCGTTCGCGAAGCTTTCAGCGCTTTATCGCCGGATTGCTGCCCCAGGACGAGTCGCCGAGGTTTTTCCGCAGGCTCAACGCCCAGCTTAAAACCCACCGATGGAATCCGAATCCGGTCTGGCCGGGCCCGCCTTATAATCCGGAGGCCTACCGCAATGGCATGTATGAGGAGGTCTGGAACGATGACGTCAATGTGGCCCTGAGTGAAACCTTCATCGACGCCGAAGTATTCGGTGCGCGCTACGAGGCCCACCTGGCCAGGATTAAATCCAACGCCAGACTCTTGGCTATTCCTACTGCCGCCGTTGATCACCAGGCCTGGATCGAGCGCCTCGAACACCTGGCTGGATGGGGCTTGAACATACTCAACGTTGGCGCGTTCTTCGTTCCAGGGCTCGGCGAAGTGATGCTGCTGGTGACCGCGGTGCAACTGGGCCGTGAGGTGTATCAGGGCGTGGAAGCCTGGAAGGAGGGCGATGCCGAAGAGGCCTGGGGGCATCTCACGTCGGTCATGCAGAACGTGGCCTTCATGGCAGTGCTGGGCGCAGTGGCCAGCAAGGCGCCACCGATAACGGCTTCGCGCTTCATCGATGGCATGCGCAAAGTCACCACGCCGTTCGGCGAGCCGCGCCTGTGGAACCCGGACCTGGTGGCGTACAAAAGCAGCGTTGCGCTCGAAGGCGTGACGCCAAACGCACTGGGGCAATATGAGGTGGGGGGCAAGACCTGCATCAAGCTTGAGGGCAATGCCTACGAGCAGACCTACGACCCGTCACTCAAACAATGGCGTATCAAGCACCCCACGGACCCTGAAGCCTTTGAGCCGATCTTGCAGCACAACCAGCTCGGCGCCTGGCGCCACCTCGATGAGCGGCCGCTGGAGTGGGACCGCCTGACGCTGTTGCGGCGCATCGGCTCGCAGATGGACGCCTTCTCCGATGCGCAGTTGCAGCAGATCGCCGAGGTTAGCGGGGTCAGTGACGATGCCTTGCGCCAGATGCACATCGATCATCAGGCTCCGCCGCCGCGCCTGGCGGAGACCATCGCGGCGTTCAGTGCTGATCGGCAGGTGGATGAGTTCATCCTGGGCCTGCGTCGCGGCACCCGCCTGAATGACGCAGCCGAGTTTGCCCCGTCGTTGGCCCTGGAATTGCCTGACTGGCCCGTTGATGAAGTTCTGGAAGTTTTCGAGGGCGCTGAGCACTGGGGCGCTTCCCGGCGCTACGCTACGGTGTCGGGGCAGCACAGCGCCAGGCCGACAATCAAGATCACCCGAGCCGAAGTCCGCGCCGGCAAGCTGCCGGATATTGTCCTGGCGGCGCTCGACGAACAGCAAAAAATTCAGTTGTTGGGCGCGCACAGCACCGGCCCCGGCGCGGATCCGCTACAGATGTTCCGGGATCGTCTTGCCGATCTGGTACTGACGCGTAGACAGTCATTGTTCGAACGTCTGCACACCGCGCGAGCGACGACGGATCCCGACATCCAGCGCCTGCAGCGCAGCTTCCCGACGCTGTCGGCCGAGGCCGCCCAGGACGTGCTCAATGGCTCTCGTGCCAGCGATTTGTCCCGGTTGCGCAGCAGCGGGAAAATGTCCCTGCGCCAGGCCAGGGCGATACGCCTGCATCTTCAGCAAGCCGCCCTTAACCGCGCGCTGTGCGGGTTGCGCCTGGACAGCATGGCCTCGGTGGCCAGTGACCGTTTGGCCCTGCACAGCCTGCAACACTTGCCCGGCTGGACTGCGCAGATGCGCGTGGAAGTGCGCGCCGGGTCCATTCTGGGTCCGCTGCTGGACAGCGTCGGCAACGCAACCGCGAGGCCCGGCTACTATCTGGTGAAAAGCCTGGATACCTACCGGGCGTTCGATGCACAGGGCGTGGCGCTCAACAGCATCCCCGCCCACGGGCGCAATCTGTACGAGTCGTTGCTGGAAATATCGCCGCAAGCAGCCCGGGATGGCCTGCAAGGTCATCATGCCCAGGCGCTGCGCCAGAAACTGGCGACCTATGCCAGCGCCCACCGTGAGGAAATGGCGCGCGTACTCAATCAACATCCCGTCGATGGCCCGGGACCCTCCCTGCGCCTGCCTTCTGGCCAACTCGGCTATCTGGCCAGCGGGCGCGGGGCCGGTTTCCCTGACGCGCCTGATGCCGGATTGATTACCCGGGTACGCGTGCTTTACCCGAACATTTCCGATGAGCAAGCCACTCGGTTCATCCGCAGCCGACTGAGCGCCGGGGATAGCCATCAGCAGGTGTTCAACCTGCTGAACAATCGTCAGCGGGAATTCGAAGGGTTATCCAGTCAGTTGAACAGCTGGATCGGCACCGGTGCCGGGCAAGCCGCGCGCAGGTTGCAAGCGGAAAAAGTGATGCGGTGCTGGCGCAACGGCCTCTATCGAGGTCAGGAGCCTGCCTTTGAACTGGACTTGCGCGGGGCGGATGCATTACCCGAGTGGGATGCCGACTTCAGCCATGTGAAAACCTTGCGACTCAACAGCGGCCAGCTCACCGACGACGCCAGCCCGGCGTTGCTGGCCAGGTTTTCGCAGCTCAAGAAACTCGACATTCTCGTGCATGGGCAGGATACGGCCGCCCTGGCCGGGACAGTGCCGCAGTGGTCGATGGTTACCGAGCTTAACCTTGCAGGCCTGGGACAGACGTATGCGCCCCAATTCCTGCGAGCACTCGAGGGCATGACACAGCTGGAGACTCTCTCAGTGTGGGGGGATGCGGATTCGGTGGACTTCAGCAAGCTGACGAGACTGCGATCCCTGCACTTGTTCGGCCAACCCGACCGTTGGCCGACTGGGGTACTGGATCTGCCGGGGCTCCAGGTCCTGGACTTGCAGACCGTGGCGATCCCGGACCTGCCCGCCGAACTTTATACCGGTCATGAAGCGCTCTGGCGTGGCTTGAAGTTGAACTGGGGAGCCCTGGAACCGCAGGCGTTGCGCAAGGCTTACAACTACGTGCACGACAACCCGGTGCATCTGGCGGATGAAGCGCAGATGGTCGCGCACTATTGTCGTGGGCGACTTGCCTCTCTGATGCCCGAGGATTATTCCTTCGCTTCCAACGCGTTGGCGCGATTCAATGCCGACGGGATAACGGGCACGGCATTACTTGACCGGGTCGATGCCCTGCACCAACAACGCAATGCATTGAATCTGGCGCTCGATACCTGGCAGAACACCCCGGTCAGGGTCGAAGGGGAACAACTTCAGGTTCATCATCGCGAGGTGATTGCCGGCAGGGTTCGTGAATGTGCGCGTAACAGCTTGCGCGCCCAATACGCGCCAGACGAACCCGTGGCGGGACCGTCGTGGGCAACTGCCCGGTCGGGCAGCGACGTGCTCGACATGGCAGGGCTGGGCGCCATCGGTGATCTTCCTGCACTGGGCGATACGGTGTTTACCCATATCCACCGTCTGAACCTGGCGGGTAGCAGGCTGACGGCTGCCCAGGTGAACGATTTCCTGCGCGCGTTTCCGCAACTGCGTACCCTTGAGCTCAGCGCCAACCGATTGACCGAATTGCCCCAGGCCTTCGACGCGCTGACCGAACTGACCGCGCTCGACCTCTCGTTCAACGAGTTGACCATCACGGCAACGGCGCAGGCCCGGATCAATCGCCTGAGCGCTTTGCAGACGCTGAACCTGGCGTACAACCGGGTAGGCACACTGGACGTCAGTTCGCTGGCGAACCTGGAGGGCCTGTACCTGGGGCATACACGCGTAAATCGCTGGCCCACGGGTGCGCTTTCGTTACCCCGGCTGCGCCGTCTGGCCCTCAATCACAGCGCCATCACCGACATCCCGGCAGAGGCGTTGAGCGGTCATGATCGACTGCTGGGTGCGACCCTGCTGCAAGGTTGCCGGCTGAGCCCGCAAGGCCTGGCGGCAGTGCGTGCCTACGCTGAACGCACGCCGTCCCTGACGCCGATGGGCATCACCCGGGCGCATCTGGCGGCAGGTCGAACAGGTGGGGATCCCGAGTTTTTCCCGCTCGAGGTGTCGGAGGATCCGAATCTTTTGTTGCCGCAGAACCTCGCGCCAGTCGACAGTCAATTGCCCCAGACTTCCGCCGCCCGGCTGCAGCGTCTTGATCCGCAACTGGGCGTCGCCGAAGCCGTCGAACGCATCAATGCATGGCTGGCCGGCGGCCTGGGTGCGACAGAGTTTGAAGCGCGACTGGTGCAGTGGGAACAGCAACATACCCAGCTGATCAGTCGTTTGAATGAATGGATCGATGCCCCGGCTTCACGCCTGCGTCGCGCCTGGGTGAACGCGGTGGACCGTCGACGGGCCGCTGATCAAATACTGGAAAGCTGGCGGCTCACGCTGGGGGAAACTCCAGGGGTAGAGGGTACTCTCGACTTTACCGGGCTGATCATCGGCGATCTGCCGGCAATGCCGTTCATCTTCAATCATGTGGTGGAGCTGGACCTCACTGGTGTCGGACTGTCGGCAAATTCTGAAGGATTCCTGCGTTCTTTTCCGCGCTTGCGCAGCCTGACATTCAATCAGAACGGGCTGGGCAGCTTGCCCGAGGCGGTGACCCAGTGTCAGGAACTGACCCGTCTGAACGCCAGCTACACCGATATTCGCGCCAGTGAGCCCTTACAGCGCCAGTTGCGTTCCTTGCCGCGCTTACAATGGCTCGACCTGGGCGAAAACCACCTGGGTGAATTTGACCTCACCGGTCTCGATCAACTGCAACGCCTGGATTTGCGTGGCAATAGCCTGCGCGATTGGCCCGAGGGGGTATTGCAGGCGCCCGCACTGACTGCCCTGGACCTGGCGAACAACCAGATATCGACCATTCCCCGAGAGGCATTCCAGCCGGAGCACGCGAATCTGATGGCCGGCACCAACCTGCTCGATAACATGCTGGAGCCTGATGAGTTCATCCGCTTGCAGGAGTATTTGCGGGAAACCGGGCGAGGGTTAGGTTTCACAATCATGGATATCGATCATCTGATGGCGGGATTTGGCGACGGGGAATCGTCGGAGTCTGGTGAGGGCGATGTGCATCCTGATCGAGAGTCTGACGCCGCGCAGAAAGAGCGGTGGTTCAGCGGCATTGCGGCGGATTCGGAAAAACACGCCATGTGGAGCGCCATGATGGAGCAGGACACCACCCACGACTTCGCCTACATTCTGTCGCAGCTGCGTCATACCCAGGATTTTCGCGTGGACCGGCTCGGCCTGACGCAGCGGGTCTGGCGCGTCATCGAGTCGGCCTATGCTGACGAGCCGCTGAGCGGGCGCCTGATGGGCCTGGCCAAAGCGCTGAGGCATCAGGCGACCTGTGGCGATGGTCGGATCCTGTTGTTCAACGAACTGGAGGTCGAGGTATTCGAGTACGACGCCCTGAAGTCCATTGCACCCGAACATAAAGGTCGCGAGTTGCTCAAACTGTCCAGACGTCTGTTTCGCCTGTCGCAGGTGGAAGAGGTCGCCAGCGGTAGAATCGCGACTCATCCGACTATCGATCCGGCGGAAATTCGCCTGGCCTATCGCATCGGCCTGGCCCGTCGCCTGGATTTGCCCGATCAACCCAAAGGCATGCTCTACGCCAACCTGGCACAGGTGGCGGCGGCGGATCTTGATCAAGCCTACGCCCGGATCATTGCCCAAGAGCAGACTACGGTGTTCAACGACCAACTGGTTGCGCGCAAATACTGGAGGGACTATCTGGAAGAAAAGTACCCGGCTGAATTTACGCGGATTCAACAGGACTTTGCGGATAAGTACGCGGCACTGGAGGATAAATATGAGTCAATCAATGAAGCGTACGGTCAGGAGCTGAAAGAACTGGAGTCGGACAACCTTGTCGACCGCAAGAACCTGTTGAGCGAACTCACATCCCGTGAGCTGGCCGAGCAGGCCGCGATGACCTGATCCTCGATCGGCAACACTCTGGAGTCGACAGGGTCGACTCCAGAGCTTACTGGATCAGTTGTCGTAACCCAGGTTCGGCGCCAGCCAGCGTTCGGTTACGCTCAATTCCTGACCTTTACGCGAGGTGTAGCTCTGCACCTGATCCTTGTCGATCTTGCCCACTGCGAAGTACTGCGCCTGCGGGTGAGCGAAGTACCAGCCGCTGACCGCCGCCGCCGGGAACATCGCGTAGTGTTCGGTGAGGAACACGCCGCTGCGGCCGGCACGCATTTCGGCGGCCTCGGGGTCGAGCAGGGCAAACAGCGCGGCCTTCTCGGTGTGATCGGGGCACGCCGGGTAGCCCGGAGCAGGGCGGATGCCGGTGTATTGCTCTTTGATCAGCGCCTCGTTGTCCAGCGTCTCGTCCTTGGCATAACCCCAGTAATCCTTGCGAACCTGCTGGTGCAGCCATTCGGCACAGGCCTCGGCCAGACGGTCGGCCAGGGCCTTGACCATGATCGAGTTGTAATCGTCGCCGGCGTCCTGATACGCCTTGGCCACTTCTTCGGCACCGATGCCGGCGGTGGTGATGAAACCTCCCACGTAGTCGGTGATTTCGCTGTCCTTCGGTGCAACGAAGTCGGCCAGGGAGAAGTTCGGCTTGCCGTCGGTCTTGATGATCTGCTGACGCAGGTGATGCAGCTTGGCCAATGGCTTGCCGTCATCGCCGTAGACTTCGATGTCGTCGTCACGCACCTGGTTGGCTGGCCAGAAGCCGAACACTGCGCGGGCGCTGATCAGTTTCTCGTCGATCAGCTTGGCGAGCATTTCCTGGGCATCGGCGTACAGCGCGGTGGCGGCTTCACCGACCACTTCATCCGTGAGGATGCGCGGGAACTTGCCGGCCAGGTCCCAGGAGATGAAGAACGGCGTCCAGTCGATGTATTCGGCCAGGACTTTCAGGTCGATGTTGTCCAGCACTTTGGAGCCGGTGAACGTCGGTTTGACCGGCGCGTAGGTGCTCCAGTCGAACTGCGGCTTCTTGGCGATGGCCGCCGGATAGCTCAGGCGTTCGGTGCGGGCGCTGCGGTTGGCAGTACGTTCGCGAACGTCGATGTATTCCAGACGGGTCTTCTCGACGAAACCGGCTTTCAATTCCTTGGACAGCAACTGCGTCGCCACGCCCACGGCGCGGGAGGCGTCGGTCACGTAGATCACCGCGTCGTTGCTGTACTTGGGCTCGATCTTCACCGCCGTGTGTGCCTTGGAGGTGGTCGCGCCGCCGATCATCAACGGCAGGTGGAAGTCCTGGCGCTGCATTTCGCGGGCGACGTGGACCATTTCATCCAGCGACGGCGTGATCAGGCCGGACAGACCGATGATGTCGCACTTCTGCTCCTTGGCCACTTGCAGGATCTTCTCGGCCGGCACCATCACGCCGAGGTCGACGATGTCGTAGCCGTTGCAGCCGAGCACCACGCCGACGATGTTCTTGCCGATGTCATGCACGTCGCCTTTCACCGTTGCCATCAGGATCTTGCCCTTGGCTTCCGGCTTGTCACCTTTTTCCAGTTCGATGAACGGGATCAAGTGGGCTACGGCCTGCTTCATTACGCGAGCGGATTTCACCACCTGCGGCAGGAACATTTTGCCGGCGCCGAACAGGTCGCCGACGATGTTCATGCCGGACATCAGCGGGCCTTCGATCACTTCGATCGGGCGGGCGAACGATTGGCGCGATTCTTCGGTGTCTTCGACGATGTGCGTGGTGATGCCCTTGACCAGTGCGTGCTCAAGACGTTTGTTGACCTCCCAGCCGCGCCATTCTTCGGTCTCGGCTTCCTTGACGCTGCCGTCGCCCTTGTACTTGTCGGCGATGGCGAGGAGGGCGTCGGTGCCTTCCGGGGTGCGGTTGAGGATCACGTCTTCGACGGCGTCGCGCAATTCCACCGGGATCTGGTCATAGATCTCCAGTTGGCCGGCGTTGACGATACCCATGGTCAGGCCGTTGCGGATCGCGTACAGCAGGAACACCGAGTGAATCGCCTCACGCACCGGGTTATTGCCGCGGAACGAGAACGACACGTTCGACACGCCGCCCGAAGTCAGGGCGTACGGCAGTTCGTCGCGGATGTAGGCACAGGCGTTGATGAAGTCCACAGCGTAGTTGTTGTGTTCTTCAATACCGGTGGCCACGGCAAAGATGTTCGGGTCGAAGATGATGTCTTCCGGCGGGAAGCCGACTTCGTTGACCAGAATGTCGTAGGAGCGTTTGCAGATTTCTTTCTTGCGCGCTTCGGTGTCGGCCTGGCCGGCTTCGTCGAAGGCCATCACGACGACTGCAGCGCCGTAGCGTTTGCACAGCTTGGCGTGATGGATGAACTGCTCGACGCCTTCTTTCATGCTGATCGAGTTGACGATGCCCTTGCCCTGGATGCATTTCAGGCCGGCTTCGATCACTTCCCATTTCGAGGAGTCGATCATGATCGGTACGCGGGAGATGTCCGGTTCGCCGGCAATCAGATTGAGGAAGGTCACCATGGCCTTCTTCGAATCGAGCATCCCTTCGTCCATGTTGATATCGATCACCTGGGCGCCGGCTTCGACCTGCTGCAGGGCGACTTCCAGGGCTTCGGTGTAGTTGTCTTCACGGATCAGCCGGGCGAATTTGGCCGAGCCGGTGATGTTGGTGCGCTCGCCGACGTTGACGAACAACGAGCTGCGATCGATGGTGAACGGCTCCAGGCCGGAGAGGCGGCAGGCCTTCGCAATGTCCGGGATTTCACGCGGTGCATAACCGGCCACGGCTTTGGCGATGGCTTCGATATGGCCCGGCGTGGTGCCGCAGCAACCGCCGACGATGTTGAGGAAGCCGCTTTGGGCGAATTCTTCGATGACCTTGGCGGTTTGCGACGGCAGTTCGTCGTACTCGCCGAATTCGTTCGGCAGGCCGGCGTTCGGGTGCGCCGAAACGTGGGTGCCGGCCTTGTTCGACAGCTCTTCCAGGTACGGGCGCAGTTCGCTGGCGCCGAGGGCACAGTTCAGGCCGACCGAAATCGGTTTGGCGTGGGCCACGGAGTTCCAGAACGCTTCGGTGGTCTGGCCGGAAAGGGTACGGCCGGAGGCGTCGGTGATGGTGCCGGAAATCATGATCGGCAGCTCGATGCCCAACTCTTCGAACACGCCTTGTACGGCGAAGATCGCGGCTTTGGCGTTCAGGGTGTCGAAAATGGTTTCGATCAGGATCAGGTCGGCGCCGCCTTCGATCAGGCCTTTGGTGGCCTCGGTGTAGTTTTCCACCAGTTCATCGAAGGTCACGTTGCGATAGCCGGGGTTGTTCACGTCCGGGGACAGCGAGCAGGTGCGGCTGGTCGGGCCGAGCACGCCGGCGACGAAGCGCGGCTTGTCCGGGTTCTCGAGGGTTTTCGCATCGGCAATCTTGCGGGCCAGGCGAGCGCCTTCTACGTTCAGTTCGTAGGCCAGTTCTTCCATGCCGTAGTCGGCCATGGAAATCCGCGTGGCGTTGAAGGTGTTGGTTTCCAGAATGTCAGCGCCGGCATCCAGGTAGGCTTTTTCGATGCCACCGATCACGTCCGGGCGCGTCAGCACCAACAGGTCGTTGTTGCCTTTGACATCGCTTGGCCAGTCGGCAAAGCGTTTGCCACGGTAATCCTGTTCCTCGAGCTTGTAGCTCTGGATCATCGTGCCCATGCCGCCATCGAGAATCAGAATGCGCTCTTTGAGGGCGTGCTTGAGGGCTTGAAGGCGAACACTGCGATCGGACATTGGGACTACTCGGAAAGACCATGACGAAGGGGCGGAATCATAGCAAACCTGTGCGGTTTTAGAGCATGTCGGGGAATTGCATGAATATCGCTCATGTTGGTCGGCGCGCTGTCCCGGTAGAATCGCTGCGTTTTTTCAAGGATCGGGAACAGGGACATGTCGTATCGCGTCGTCATCAGCAGCGTACTGCTGTTTTTAAGCTGGGGCGCCGTGGCGCAGGGCCTGGCGCCTTCCGCTGCCATTTCCTACACCCGCGACATCCAACCGATCTTCACCGAAAAGTGCGTGGCCTGCCATACCTGCAATGACGCCGCCTGTCAGCTCAACCTGGGCAGCGGCGAAGGCGCGGCGCGCGGTGCGTCGAAAGTCCCGGTTTACGACGGCGACCGCAGCCAGGCGGCCGCGCCGACCCGGTTGTTTTATGACGCCTTCGGCAAGCACGCCTGGCAGCAAAAAGGCTTCTATCCGGTACTTGACGCCCAGGGCAGCCAGGCCGCGTTGATGGCGCGGATGCTGGAACTGGGGCACAAAACGCCGCTGACGCCCAATGCCAAATTGCCGGAAGACATCGTCCTGGGCCTCAATCGTGAAAACATGTGCGCGATGCCGGCCGAGTTCGACGGTTACGCGGGCGCTCATCCGAAGGAAGGCATGCCGCTGGCGGTCACGGGCCTGACCGATCAGCAGTACCAGACGCTGCAACGCTGGCTGGCCTCGGGTGCGCCGATCGATGAACAAGGCCTGGTGCCTTCGGCGAAAGAAGCCTTGCAGGTGGTGCAGTGGGAAAACCTGCTCAACTCGCCGGGCGCCCGGCAGAGCCTGGTGGGGCGCTGGTTGTTCGAGCACTGGTTCCTTGCCCACATTTACTTCAAGGACGGTGAGCCGGGGCATTTCTTCCAATGGGTGCGTTCGCGCACGCCGACCGGCCAGCCGATTGACCTGATCAACACCCGCCGCCCGAATGACGATCCGGGCACGCAGGTGTATTACCGCTTGTGGCCGGTGCAGGGCGTGATCGTGCAGAAGACCCACATCACCTACCCGCTGAGCGCGGCGAAGATGGCGCGGGTCAAAAGCCTGTTTTACAACGGCAACTGGCAGGCCAATGCCTTGCCGGGTTACGGTCCGGAGCGCCGGGCCAATCCGTTTGCCACGTTCGAGGCGATTCCGGCGCAGGCGCGCTATCAGTTCATGCTCGATAACGCCGAATATTTCGTGCGCACGTTTATCCGCGGGCCGGTGTGCCGTGGGCAGATCGCCACGGATGTGATTCGCGATAACTTCTGGGCGCTGTTCCAGGCGCCGGAACACGATCTCTACATCATCGACCCGATCTACCGGGGCCAGGCCACGCCGTTGCTGGCCATGCCGGGGCAGAACGACGATGTCGGCAGCGTGCTGAGCCTGTGGCATGACTATCGCGACAAACGTAACGAGTACGAAGTGCTGCGCCGCGACAACTACGCCGACGCGCCCGCGCCGAGCTGGTCGACTTTGTGGGCCGGCAACGACAATGCATTGCTGACTATCTTCCGGCATTTCGACAGCGCCTCGGTGAACAAGGGCCTGATCGGCGATGTGCCGCAAACGATGTGGCTGTTCGATTTTCCGTTGCTGGAGCGCACGTATTATCAGTTGGCGGTCAACTTCGACGTGTACGGCAACGTTTCCCATCAAGCGCAGACGCGCCTGTATTTCGACCTGATCCGTAATGGCGCCGAGCAGAACTTCCTGCGCCTGATGCCCGCCGATTCACGCGACGACTATCTCGACGACTGGTACCAGAGCAGCGGTAAATTCAAGATGTGGCTGGATTACGAGGCCATCGACAACGACAAGCCGACGGCACTGAACCTCGACGAAAAAGACCCGAAACGCGACTTTTCCATGCAACTGCTGGCCCGTTACGGTGAGCTCAATGCCAAGCCCGATCCGATCAATCGCTGCGACGGGGCCTATTGCTCGCGGCCGAACATCGACCCGGATTTGCAGAGCGCCGAGCAGGCCTTGAGTCGCCTGACCTCACGGCCCGCCGCCGGGTTGAAGGTCATTGACCAACTGCCGGAAGCGACGATGCTGCGTATCGAAGCCGCAAGCGGCAAACGCGAGGTTTATAGCCTGTTGCGCAACCGCGCACACAGCAACGTCGCATTCCTGCTCGGTGAGTCGCTGCGTTATCAGCCGGGGCTCGACACGCTGACCATTTTTCCGGGTGTGCTCAGCAGCTATCCGAACTTCATGTTCAACATTCCCGCCGATCAGGTGCCAGCCTTTGTCGAGGCGATGGAAAACGCCAAGGATGCCAATCGCTTCGAGAAAATCGTCGAACGCTGGGGGATTCGCCGCAGTCATCCGCAATTCTGGTTCTACTTCCATGACCTGAGCCGGTACGTCCACGAAACCGACCCGGTGGAAGAGGGCGTGCTGGACATGAATCGCTACGAGAATCTCTGAATCCCCTTAACTAACGTAGGAGCGAAGCTTGCTCGCGAAGGTGTATCAGCTACATACATGTCGCCTGACACACCTTCGCGAGCAAGCTTCGCTCCTACATTAGGCAGGGGGTATTGTCGTAATCTTTCCCGACAAAAATACTAGGACTTTGTGCGGCGCGATGATTGGCGTAAACTGCGCCCAAGCCTGCGAGGAGTTTCCATGACCGCTATTACCATTACCGACGCCGCCCACGATTACCTGGCTGATCTGCTCTCCAAGCAGAACACCCCGGGCATCGGCATCCGCGTCTTCATCACCCAGCCTGGCACCCAGTACGCCGAAACCTGCATTGCTTATTGCAAGCCGGGCGAAGAAAAACCTGAAGACACCGCGCTGGGGCTGAAAAGCTTCACTGCTTACATCGACTCGTTCAGCGAAGCTTTCCTGGACGATGCGGTTGTCGACTACGCCACCGACCGCATGGGCGGCCAGCTGACCATCAAGGCGCCAAACGCCAAAGTCCCGATGGTCAACGCCGACAGCCCGATCAACGAGCGCATCAACTACTACCTGCAAACCGAGATCAATCCGGGGCTCGCGAGCCACGGCGGTCAGGTCAGCCTGATCGATGTGGTCGATGATGGCATTGCCGTGTTGAAGTTCGGCGGCGGTTGCCAGGGCTGCGGCCAGGCAGACGTCACCCTGCGTGAAGGCATCGAGCGCACCTTGCTCGAGCGCATTCCCGAGCTCAAGGGTGTTCGTGACGTGACTGACCACACGCAGAAAGAAAACGCCTACTACTAAGGCGTTCGCTGCGACATGAAAAACGGCGCCCCGTGAGCGCCGTTTTTTTATGGGTGAAATTCATTGGCCCCATCGTCGGAACGCCGCCCGGAGCCGGCTCACTCCCACAGGGGATTTGTGGCGGAAACAAATCCCTTGTGGGAGCGAGCCGGCTCCGGGCGGCGCTCCGACGATGGGGGCCTATGGCCGATACAAATGCGCATGCCCGGCGCGATACAGCGACGACTCGCTAAAGTGATCGCTGCCCAACACCCGACCCACCAGAATCAACGCCGTGCGCCGAAACCCCTTCGCCTCAACCTTCCCGGCAATATCCGCAATCGTCCCCACCACCCAATCCTGATCCGGCCAGGTCGCCCGGTGAATCACCGCAATCGGACAATCCGAGCCGTAATGCGGCAGCAATTCAACCAGGATTTTCTCCAGGTGATTCACCCCCAAATGAATGGCCATGGTCGCCCCATGCTGCGCCAGGCTGCCCAGCTCTTCACCGGCCGGCATCGCGGTCTTGTCGGCGTAGCGGGTCAGGATCACGCTCTGTGACACGTCCGGCAACGTCAGCTCCGCACCCAACAGCGCTGCACACGCCGCCGTCGCGGTAACGCCGGGAATGATTTCAAACGCAATATCGAGTTCGCGCAGGTAACGAATCTGCTCGCCAATCGCGCCATACAGGCTCGGATCGCCGGAATGCACGCGCGCCACATCCTGGCCGTTGGCATGGGCGGTTTTGATCAGCTCGATGATCTGTTCCAGGTGCAGTTCGGCGCTGTTGACCACCTGTTCGGCGTTGTGGCCTTCCAGTACGGCGGCGGGCACCAGTGAGCCGGCGTAGATGATTACCGGGCAGCTGCGAATCAGCCGCTGGCCTTTGACGGTGATCAGTTCCGGGTCGCCGGGACCTGCGCCAATGAAATAGACGGTCATCGTCGTTTCCTGTCAAAAAAGGGGCTGGGCAAGGCTTCAGATGAAGATTGCTCATGATCGAAGGCGAGGATTATCGGGGATTTTACGCAGCGCAGGCCAATGCCAGGGTCGCCTGGGCATATTTTTGTCGGGAAATCAGCAGTTTTGCCGGCGCCTGGGCCAGTTGTTCGGCAAGGGCGAGGGCGGCGCTTTCTGCTACGCCGTAGCAGCCGGTGCGCTCAAAAGCGATTTCCGAACGGTGGCTGAGTTGCGGTTGATAACCGGCCAGTTCTTCACTGCTGAAGTACGTCAGCGGCAATTCGAGTTGTGCGGCAAGCTCGATCAGGCCCGGTTCGTCGCGCTTCAGATCGATGCTGGCCAACGCCGTGATTTGCTGAAGTCCGATTTGATGCGCCTGTAATGCCTGATCGAGTAACGCCCGAAGCGTGCTGACGGGGCAGCCGCGCTGGCAGCCCAGGCCGACCACTAACGTCGGCGCTGTGCTGGTGTCGATCATGCGTGGTATTGACCATCGCTTTTGCGGCGGAACAACCAGGCGCTGATCAGGCCCAGGGCCAGCCAGAATCCGAGGTTGGTCAGCTGCGAAGCGATTTTGAATTGCGTTTCCAGGGCTTGCGGCGCGAGCATCGAGTGCACTTCCGGTTGTGGTGCACCGATCACGTGAGGGACGGCGAGAATCGCCACGCCCAGGATCTTCATCAGCCAGTGGCGGCTGAAAGCGATCAGCGCGATGCCGACGGCGGTGGACGCTGCAGTGCCGATCCACCAGATTTGCCGTTGTGCCAGGTCAGCTGCTGCCGTGCCCGGTAGTTCCGGCGGCAGGCCGAGGGTCGGTGCCAGTACAAACGTCGCGTAACCGGCCAGGCCCCAGAGCAAGCCCTGCGAGGTTTTGGTCGGCGAGCGCAGCGTGTAGAGGCCCGCGAGCATCAGGGCAAAACCGACAGCCACTACCAGGTTGCCGCCAGTTGTCGACAGCACGCGCTGCCAGCCGTCTTCCGGCTCCCAGGCTTCTGCATCGTGGGTGTGAGCGGCGGTACCGGCGGCGTGTTCATGAACTTCAACAGCGGCCGGCTCGGATTTTTCGTAAGTCTCGGCCTGCAGAATCAGCGGAGCGACCCAGAAGCTTTGCAGCAGGGTCAGCAACAGGGCGGCCAGCAGCCCTGTGAAACCTGCGGTTTGCGCAATACGCTTGATCATGTCGACAGGTCTCAATGGCACGGGAAGGCGGAGCTGTGACGGGTATCGTGCGCAGCGTTGTGCACCGCTTCGATGTGCGAGAAACCGGCGAAATACACCAGGCACGCGCCTAGGATCGACGCGCAGACGGCGGCGGTCAGGCGTTGAGCCAGGGTGGTCGTGGTGGTGCTGGTGGATGTGTGGCCGGTGCTGCTGATGATCGACATGGCGCTTCCCTCTGGTCTGTCAGCGGGTGAATAGAGCGCATGGAAGACCCCTGCGAATCGGGCTCGCAGAGATTCAAACAGCGCCCGCCCACCGCGGGTTTGTTATTCAGTGAACGTAATCGTCACTTTGTGTTGCGGGCCGGTCTCCGGGCTCACGAGGGGTTTTGGCGTCAGCCGAAACCTGCAAGCGTCACCTTCCCATGCCGAACTGCTGGCACAGTGGATCTGACGCTTCGCTCGCTTACCGTTGCGGGGGCAGCACCGGACTGACATGGCTTTGAGTAAAGCACATGAATCACCGGTTTCCCGTTTCACCCTGTGAAGGGCACCCGTAACAAGGTGTGTAGGAGAGCATGGGCGGGGGTTGGGCGTCAATTGGCAAGGGTTCTCAACTCGGAACCGAGTCGCTCCCTTCGCGGGCAAGCCTCGCTCCTACAGGGGATCGCATTTCTCTGTAGGAGCGAGCGATGCGGCGACCCGACTTGCCCGCGAAGGGGCCGGTACGGGCGCCACAAGACATTGACCCGCCCCCACACCATGCGTAGCCTTGCGCATTCGAGGTTCTTCGGCGTTTGCCGGAGCTAAGAAGGGAACGCGGTCGATGCCGCGGCTGCCCCCGCAACTGTGAACGGTGATGTTCGCTGCCACGCCACTGCAAACCTGTCCAACGGGTTCGCGGGAAGGCGCAGCCAACGCCAGTCTCGCGACAGGCACACCGTCAGCCAGGAGACCTGCCTCGACACGAATTCTCACTACAACCGGGCGGGGTGATCCGGTGGCGAACTCTTCCGCGCGCCTGTCGCTGCGGTCGTCGTCCCGCATGCCCGCCACCTTGCCAAAGGGCATCCGATGAAAACACTGGCCAAACTCCCCGTCACCATCGTTACCGGCTTCCTCGGCTCGGGCAAAACCACCTTGCTGCGGCACATGCTCGATAACGCGCAGGGCCGCCGCATCGCGGTGATCGTCAACGAGTTCGGCGAGCTGGGCATCGACGGCGAAATCCTCAAGCAGTGCTCCATCGGTTGCACCGAAGAAGAAGCCAACGGCCGCGTCTACGAACTGGCCAACGGCTGCCTGTGCTGCACCGTCCAGGAAGAATTTTTCCCGGTGATGCGTGAACTGGTGGCCCGTCGCGGCGACCTCGATCACATTCTGATCGAAACGTCGGGCCTGGCCCTGCCAAAACCTTTGGTCCAGGCCTTCCAGTGGCCGGAAATCCGCAGCGCCTGCACCGTTGACGCGGTGATCACCGTGGTCGACAGCCCGGCCGTGGCGGCCGGCACGTTCGCCGCGTTCCCGGACCAAGTGGATGCCCAGCGCAAACTCGACCCGAACCTGGACCACGAATCGCCGCTGCACGAGCTGTTCGCCGACCAACTGGCCAGCGCCGACCTGGTGATTCTCAACAAGGCCGACCTGATCAGCGCCGAAGACCTGGCCCGCGTACGCCTGGAAGTCGCCGAAGAACTGCCGCCCGCCGTCAAAGTCATCGAAGCCAGCAGCGGTCGCCTGCCACTGGACGTGCTGATCGGTCTCGGCGCCGGCTCCGAAGAACACATCGACAGCCGTCATAGCCACCACGATCATCACCACGACGGCGATGACCATGACGACCACGATCACGACGCGTTCGACTCCATTTCCATCGAACTGCCACAAGCCGACGAAAGCCTGTTGATGGACGCGCTGACGCAATTGGTGGTCAAGCACGGCATCCTGCGGGTCAAGGGTTTCGCGGCGATCCCGAACAAGCCGATGCGCCTGTTGATCCAGGGCGTGGGCACGCGTTTCGACAAGCATTTCGACCGTCAGTGGGGCGCCGACGAAGCACGCACCACGCGTCTGGTGCTGATCGGCCAGGCGCTCGACGCCGCGCAACTCGAAGCGCAACTGCGCGCCGCGCTCAGCGTTTAACCCATGCATCTGCTCAGGACCCAGCCCGGCGGTTTCGTCTCGGATGACAACATTGCCGACCTTGGACAAACCCCTGCCGAGCTGGTGATCCTGTGCAGCGGCGATTCCAGCCTCGCGCTGCTCGCCGAAGCCGCGCAACAGTTGCCGGACGATTACCCGAGCTTGCGTCTGGCCAACCCGATGCAGGTGCAGAACCACGCCTCGGTCGATTTGTATGTCGACGAAGTGCTGCGCCACGCCAAGGTGATTCTGATCTCGCTACACGGCGGCATTGCGTATTGGCGTTACGGCGTCGAGCGGTTGGTCGAACTCTCACAGCGCGGCGTGCAGTTGATTCTGGTGCCCGGCGATGATCGCCCGGACCCGGAACTCAGCGACCTGAGCACGGTGGTTGCCGAAGACCGCGACCGGCTTTGGCATTATTTGCGTCAGGGCGGCATGGCCAACGCACTCGATCTGTTTCGCTGCCTCGCCAATCGCTGGCTGGAGCGTGACTACGCGTGGGCCGAGCCGCAAACCTTGCCGCGCACAGCGATTTACCATCCACAAAAAAGTCCCGCCGCACTGCAGGATTGGCTAGCCGACTGGCAGGCCGATCAACCGGTAGCGGCGGTGCTGTTTTACCGCTCGCATTTGCAGGCGGCGAACACCGCGTTCATTGATGTTTTCTGCCAGCGTTTGCAAGCGGCGGGGTTGAATCCCTTGCCGATTGCCGTGGCCAGTCTCAAAGAGCCCGGCTGCCTTTCGGTGGTCGAGGACTGGCTGGATGACGTCGAAGCCTCGGTGATTCTCAACACCACCGGCTTCGCCCAATCCAGCCCCGAAGCACCGCACTTGCGACCGTTTCGACGCAACATCCCGGTGATCCAGGCCATCTGCGCCCAGGACAACGAACCCGGTTGGCGTGCCAGCGAGCAAGGCCTTGGCCCGCGTGATCTGGCGATGCACATCGCGCTGCCGGAGCTGGACGGGCGGATCATCAGTCGCCCGATCAGCTTCAAGGACCTGGCGTGGCGCAGTGAGCGCAGTCAGTCCGACGTGGTGTGTTATCGAGCACAACCGGAACGCATGGACTTTGTCGCCGAACTGGCGCGGCGCTGGATCGATCTGGCGCGGGTGCCGAACAGCGAAAAACGCATTGCCCTGATCCTCGCCAACTACCCGACCCGCGACGGGCGCATCGGCAACGGCGTGGGCCTCGACACACCGGCCGCTGCACTGAATATTCTGCGTGCGCTGCATCAAGAAGGTTACCCGCTGCCGGCCGAACTGCCGGGCAGCGGCACCGAACTGATCCAGCAATTGCTCGGCGGCGTCAGCAATGACCTCGACACCCTCGATCAGCGCCCGTGCCAGCAAAGCCTGGCGATGGATGATTACAACCTGATGTTCAACGCCTTGCCCGAGGCTAATCGCCAGGCAGTGCTGGAACGTTGGGGCACCGCGCAAAACGATCCGATGTTCCGTGACGGGCGAATGATGATCGCCGGCCTGCGTTTCGGCCTGACCTTCGTCGGCATTCAACCGGCGCGCGGTTATCAGGTGGACCCGAGCGCGGTCTATCACGACCCGGACCTGGTACCGCCCCATGGTTATCTGGCGTTCTATTTCTGGTTGCGCAACACCTACGGCGCCCACGGCGTGATCCACGTCGGCAAGCACGGCAACCTCGAATGGCTGCCGGGCAAAGGTGTCGGACTGTCCGAGCATTGCTGGCCGGACGCATTGCTCGGGCCGCTGCCGAACATCTATCCGTTCATCGTCAACGATCCGGGTGAGGGCGCCCAGGCCAAGCGCCGCACGCAAGCGGTGATCATCGATCACCTGATGCCGCCGCTGACCCGCGCCGAAACCTACGGTCCGCTGCGTAACCTCGAACTGCTCGCCGACGAGTATTACGAAGCGCAATTGCTTGACCCGCGCCGCGCCCGTGAATTGCAGCGCGACATTCTGCAATTGGTACGCGACACGCACATCGACCGTGAACTGCAACTGGACGAGAAGCTCGACAGCGACGCCGATGCAGCGATCTGGCTGCCGCGCCTGGACACGTATTTGTGCGATCTGAAGGAGTCGCAGATCCGCGATGGGCTGCACATCTTTGGTGAATCGCCGACCGGGCGTCTGCGCATCGACACGTTGTTGGCTTTGTTGAGGATTCCACGGGGCGATGGCCGCGGCGCGCAGTCAAGTTTGCTGCGGGCGTTGGCCAAGGCGTTTGGATTGGGCTTTGATCCGCTGGATTGCGCGTTGGCCGAGCCTTGGGTTGGGCCGCGACCGATTGAACTGCAATCTGTCAGCGACGAAGCCTGGCGAACTGCCGGCGATACCCGCGAACGCCTCGAACTGTTCGCCGCTCAACTGATCTCGCAAGTTCTCGATACCTGTGGGAGCGAGCCTGCTCGCGATGGAGTGTCAGCCACATTGGTGTCGACTGACACACCATCGCGAGCAGGCTCGCTCCCACAGGGTCTGTGTTGGGATGAAGTGCAGGCCATCCTCGACAACCTGCGCGAAGTGGTTGCGCCAAGGCTCGACGCCTGCGGCCCGGCGGAAATGCGCGGCTTGCTCGACGCCCTCAGCGGTCGTTTCGTCCCTGCCGGCCCCAGCGGCGCGCCGAGTCGCGGGCGGCTGGACGTGCTGCCGACCGGACGCAATTTCTATTCGGTGGACGTGCGCAACTTGCCGACCACCACCGCGTGGCGCATCGGTTTTCAATCGGCGAACCTGATTCTCGAGCGGCACTTGCAGGACCACGGCGATCACCTGCGTCAGCTCGGCCTCTCGGTCTGGGGCACCGCGACCATGCGCACCGGCGGCGACGACATCGCGCAAGCCATGGCGCTGATGGGCGTGCGCCCGGTCTGGGCGACGGGCAGTCAGCGGGTCGATGACTTCGAAATTCTGCCGCTGAGCCTGCTCGACCGCTCACGCGTGGACGTGACCTTGCGCGTGTCCGGGTTCTTCCGCGATGCCTTTGCCAATCTGATCCGCCTGTTCGATGCGGCGGTGCAGGCAGTCGCTGCGCTGGATGAACCGGACGATCTCAATCCATTGGCGGCCAAGGTCCGCGCCGAGCGCGAGGCGTTGCTGCAATCGGGCCTTGATGAAGAAGCGGCCAAACGGCAGGCCGGTTGGCGCATCTTCGGCGCCAAACCCGGTGCTTACGGTGCTGGCGTGCAAGGGGCAATCGATGGTCGTTTGTGGCAGAGCCGCGAGGACCTGGCCGAGGTTTACCTGAACTGGGGCGGCTACGCTTACGGCGGTGCCGACGAAGGCACGGCGGCCCGCGAGCAGTTCGCCCAGCGCCTGAGCCAGGTTCAGGCCGTGCTGCAAAATCAGGACAACCGCGAGCATGATTTGCTCGACTCCAACGACTATTACCAGTTCCAGGGCGGTATGCTCGCGGCCGTGGAAAGCCTCAGCGGTGCAGCGGCTGCCAGTTACCATGGCGACCACAGCCAACCGGACTTGCCGAAAATCCGTACGCTGAAGGAAGAACTGAACCGGGTGATCCGCTCGCGGGCGGCCAATCCGAAGTGGATCGACGGCGTGAAGCGCCACGGCTACAAAGGGGCGTTTGAACTGGCGGCGACGGTCGATAACCTGTTCGCCTTCGACGCGACGACGCAGTTGATCGACGATCACCAATACGCGTTGCTGGCCGATGCGTATTTGCTGGACCCGGCGACCCGGGATTTTGTCCGCGAGCACAATCCCCATGCGTTGCGCGACATGACGGAGCGCATGCTGGAAGCGCAGCAGCGGGGGATGTGGCAGGAACCCGGCGCCTATAAAGAAGCACTGGAAAACCTGCTGCTGGACATAGAAGAAGACACCTGACACACCGTAGATCCCCTGTAGGAGTGAGCCTGCTCGCGATAGCGTTGGGTCAGTCAATATTGATTTGCCTGACACACCGCTATCGCCGGCAAGCCGGTCTCGCTCCCACAGTTAGAAGCATTTCACCGACCATGACCGAGATTTGATAATGACCGACACCCCGCATTTCCCCTTATCCGCCGTGGTCGGCGCCGACGATCTCAAACTCGCTTTGTACCTCACCGCCATCGACCCGAAAATCGGCGGCGTGCTGATCGAAGGTCCACGCGGCATGGCCAAATCCACCCTGGCCCGAGGCCTCGCGGACCTGCTCGCCAGCGGTCAGTTCGTCACCTTGCCGCTGGGTGCCACTGAAGAACGCCTGGTCGGCACCCTCGACCTTGATGCCGCCCTGAGCGAAGGTCGTGCGCAGTTTTCGCCCGGCGTACTGGCCAAGGCTGACGGCGGCGTGCTCTACGTCGATGAAGTCAATCTGCTGCCCGATCACCTGGTGGACTTGCTGCTCGACGTCGCCGCCAGCGGCACCAACCTGATCGAGCGTGACGGCATTTCCCATCGGCATTCGGCAAAGTTCGTGTTGATCGGCACCATGAATCCGGAAGAGGGCGAGTTGCGTCCGCAACTGCTCGACCGCTTTGGCCTGAACGTCGCCCTCAGCGGGCATACCGCACCCGCCCAGCGTGGGCAGATCATCCGTCGGCGGCTGGATTTCGACAGCGATCCGCAACGCTTCTGCGCCGAGTGGGAAAGCCAGCAGCAGTCTTTGCGTGAGCGTTGCCAGACAGCGCGCAGCACACTGGCGAGCATCCCCCTGGACGATGAGGCGCTGGCACAGATTACCGAGCGCTGTTTCGCCGCCGGTGTCGATGGGCTGCGCGCTGACCTGGTCTGGCTGCGTGCCGCCCGTGCCCATGCGGCGTGGCGGGGGGCGAGCGCCATTGCCGAGGAAGATATCGATGCCGTTGCCGAGTTCGCCTTGCGCCATCGTCGTCGCGAACAGTCGCCATCGGCGCCGCAACAGGCCCGGCAATCCGCGCCGCAACCATCCAGCCCGAGCGAAGGTCAGGGCCAATGGGGCGAAATGCCGGCGCAGGCGCTGCCGGTCGGTGCTCGACGTGAAGTGCCGAGCTGGCCAAAAAAGCCCTAGGCATTCGCCCTCGATCTGACGCGGGGGCGAATGCCAGGCCCCGCGCCGGACGGCTGGACCACGGCAAGCAGGGTAAGCGTCATGCCGCCCGCAGCGGCTCGATCAATTGGCCCGGCACCTTGCTCAACGGCCGCCCGCGCCAACGCCAGGATGTGCTGTTTCAATTGCGCACCCGTTCGCCCCATGAACTGTGGCTGGTGATCGTCGACGCCTCGGCCTCGACGCGCCGACACCAGGCCTTGAGCGACGCCAAGGGGCTGTTGGCGCAGTTGTTCGACGACGCTTATCGCCAGCGTGCGCACCTGGCGTTGCTGACGGCCAGCGGCCATGCGCCGAAGTGGCAAGTGCAGGGATTGAAAGCTTCCAGCGGGTTGCGCCACTGGCTCGATGGCCTTGGCGCGGGCGGCGGTACGCCGTTGCTGGCGGCACTGGGCGAAGCGGGGCGATGGCTCGCGGTCCGGCAAAAACGATTCCCGGCGGAGCAACAACGGTTGTTGCTGGTGACCGATGGCCGGTTGAAGGAGTGGTCGGGGTTGCCGGCGCTGGCGTGTCCGGGGCTGCTGATCGACATCGAGCGTGGGCCGATTCGGTTGGGGCGGGCGCGGCAGTTGGCAGCGGAGTTGCAAACGGATTATCGGCATATTGATGAGCTGGTTTCAGGCTGAGTTTGCAGTGTCTGTGCTGGCCTCTTCGCGGGCAAGCCTCGCTCCTACAGGGACAATGCGTAACCTGTAGGAGCGAGGCTTGCCCGCGAAGGCATCACCTCGGTAACGAATACTCACGACCAATCTGCAGCGCTGCCCTATGCTCTGAAAGCAGCCATTCACAGGAGTGAAGCATGCGTGTTCTAGCCACAAACAGTCAGGACGATTTCCGCGTCAAAGCCTACGCCGGCACCAACGGCGTGCTGCTGGCCATGGACCTGGCCGAATCCCGCCGCAAGGGCCTGTTGGGTTTCGCCATCGAAAAACAGCAAGGCAGCAAACCCTGGTTGTTCCTGTTCAATAGCCTGACGTTCCCCGGCAAGGCTCATACGTTCCCGCAGTTTCACGCCACCCCGAGCGACCTCGCGCCGCTGCAGAAATTTCGCTGGGCCGATTACGCGGTCAATCCGGGGATGACGATCCATTACCGAATCCACCTCGCCTATGGCAGCGCGGATGCACCGCAGCTGGGCGAATTTCTGGAGGTGACCGTCACGTCCGACAACGGCCTGCCGCACAATCAGAGTGTGATTTTCAATCGCGCGGTGGCTGCCAGCCAGGCATTCCAGCGCAAGTTTCCCGACCTCGACGCGTTGATCAGCGCCAACAAAAACCTGCCCATCGAAGCCTGGCCCGATGCGCCGCGCCAGTGGCTGGAAAACGGTTTGCTCGGGCGCTTGCTGGGGTTTATCGAACGGGCGGTGGATGGTCAGTGGGCGCTGGACATTGCCATTTACGAGTACGAGTTGCAGGTGATCGTCGATGCCGTCAACGCGGCGTTCGAACGGGGTGTGAAGGTTCGCGTGCTGTATCACGCACAACCCGACGATGACGACACCGTCATCAACCAGGCCAGCCTGGAAAAAATCCCGGCGGCGAACAAGCGCGGGCGTGTCACTCACAATATCTTCCACAACAAATTCATGGTGCTGAGCCAGGTTGATGCCGCCGGGCAGCTTCAGCCTGAAGCGGTGCTGTGCGGCAGCACCAACTTCACGCCCAATGGCGTTTATCGACAGGCCAACGTGGTGCATGTGCTGGACGACGCGCGCATCAGCGCCAGCTATCTGCAGACCTTCGAGCAAGTCTGGGCGACACCGGACGACGTCGGCGCCACCCGGCAATGGATCACGCAACACAACCCGATAGACCCGCAGCAACCGCTGTTCGCCGGGTTCTCACCGCGTTCGGGGCAGGGTGATTTGCGGGCGTTTGTCGAGATCATCAACGCCGCGAAAAAGGACGTGCTGTTTGTCACCGCGTTCGCCTTGCCCGACGACATTCTCAACGCGCTGCTCGGCCAGCCCCACGATGACATTTTGCGTTACGGCCTGCAAAACACCGCCAGCCGCATCACCGGTTTTCACGCTGATCGCAGCGCCGAATTTGCCGCGACTGCGCTGCTTAACACCGGGCTGGAGGGCTGGCTTCGAGAGAACATGAAGGGCCAGAAGGGCAATTTGCTGGTGCACACCAAAGCCGTGGTCACCGACTTCACCAGTGATGCGCCGACGATCATCAGCGGCAGCCACAACCTCAGCGCTGCGGCCAGCAACGGCAACGACGAGAACTACCTGATCGTGCGCGGCGATACCGATCTGGCTGATCGTTATGGTTTGGAGTTGCTGCGGTTCTACGAGCATTACCGCTTTCGCTACTTCGCCAAGAAGCTCGCGCTCAAACAGGTGCAGCCGTTGAAGGCGGATGACAGCTGGACTGATGATTACTACCTGGCGGGGGATTTGCGGCAGCTGTCCAGATTGCGATTCTCCGGACGGTAAATCAGTGTATCCAATGGCCCCATCGCGAGCAGGCTCGCTCCCACATGGGATTTGTGTACGCCACCGACCAAATGTGGGAGCGAGACCGGCTTGCCGGCGATGGGGGCGACACGGTCTCCCCGCGTCAGTGGAACTTTGAACTTCCCCCTGATTACTTCCCCATCGCCTGTCGGTACTGCCGCGTACGCCGGCCAATGTTCAAACGGTCAAGGATCAGCGCCCAGACTGCCGACACCTCAGGCCGGGGCTTGCGGCCACGGCTCAGGCGCTGGAGCTGGAATTTCACCACAGCCATGCTCGCCAATGCCGCCAACGGTTTGCGTTTCCACTGGATCGGCGGCAGTTGCGGATGGCTGTTCCGGCCTTCGCGCCAGTGTTTGACCAGCTGCGGTTCGAGGGCCAACGCCGTGCCGATGCCGGCCATGGCGATGCCGCTGTCGAGTACTTGTTCGACGATCGCCAAACGCCGAATCCCGCCGGTCACCATCACCGGCATGCGCGCCACGCTCGCCAATTCACCGGCCATTTCCAGAAAGTACGCTTCCCGCGCCAAGGTCCGGCCATCGCGTGCCTCGCCCTGCATGGCTGGTGCTTCGTAGCTGCCGCCCGACAACTCAAGCAAATCGATCGGCTGATCGTTGAGCCACTGGATCACTTGGCGAGCATCGTCGGCGTCGAAGCCACCGCGCTGGAAGTCGGCCGAGTTGAGTTTTACCGAGACGCAGAATTTCGGTGATACGGCCTGGCGAACGGCGCTGATCACGTCGAGCAACAAGCGTGCGCGATTCTCCAGGGATCCGCCCCAACGGTCGGTGCGGCGATTGGTCAATGGCGACAGGAACTGGCTGATCAGGTAGCCGTGCGCCGCATGAATCTGCACGCCGGTGAAGCCGGCTTTTTCGGCGAGGGCAGCGCTGGTGGCGAAGCGCGTGATTACCTCGGCGATATCGCCCTCGGACATCGGTTTGGGTTCGGCAAACATCTTGGAAAATGAACCGAGATCCAGTGCCACCGCCGAGGGCGCCCACGCTTGCTGGCCGAGGTTGGCCATGGTCTGGCGCCCCGGATGATTGAGCTGCACCCAGAATTGCGCGCCACCGGAGCGGCCAATCGTTGCCCATTGGCGAAAGCGTTCCATGTCGCGTTCATCTTCCAGCACCACGCCACCGGGGCCGGTCATGGCGCGGCGGTCGATCATCACATTGCCCGTCAGCAACAACCCGGCTTCGCCCCCGGCCCAGGCCTGGTACAAGCGAAACAGTGCATCGGACGGCGCCTGCCCGGTGTCGGCAAGGTTCTCTTCCATCGCCGCTTTGGCAATGCGATTGCCGATTGTCTGGCCGTTGGGCAAATTCAACGCTTGGAAGGGCGACATGCTTGACTCCTCATCAGTGGAGAACAGAGGCTAAGCTTAAAGCTCACTTTAATGTCAAGCAGGAAAACGAGACCGGGATGGAAATTGGTGAATTGGCTCTGGCGCCCTTCAAGCCTTCGCGCTGATGGCGGCAGCCGATGGGGCGGGAATCGGATTGCGCATCAGCGTGCCCACCACCAACGCCCCCAGCAATGCGAGTAATCCGGCGACCAACAACAAGAGACTGAAGCCGCCGACGAACGCCTGTCGAGCCAACGGTTCGACCACGCCGCGCGCGGCTTCCGGCAACAGGTCCAGCGCTGCCGGCATGTCACCGGCCACCACCCGCGACGCGATGCCTTGGGTCTGGGCGAGCCATTGCGCGCCTTGTGCCGACAAGTCTGCGCGCAACAACTGTTCGGCATGGCTGGACAGCAACGCGCCGTACACGCCGATGGCCAGCACGATCGCACTGAAACGCATAGTGGTGCTCATGCCCGAGGCCATCCCGGTGCGTTCCCTGGGCACGCAGGCCATGATGTTTTTCTGCGTGTCGCCATTGAGCAGCCCGGCCCCCGCGCCGGTGACGGCAATCGCCAGGGCAAAAGGCAGGTAACCGCCGCTGCTGACCGCCCAGGCACTGAGCAGATTGCCGCTGCCGACCAGGGTCAAACCGGTCGCCATCAACGTGGCCGGGGCAAACCGACTGGCCAGGCGCACACCGATACGCGGGCAAATCAACATGGTCAGGGCAAACGGCAACATGCCCAACCCTGAGGCGATGGCCGAGAAACCCAGGCCGTTTTGCAGATAAAACGGCAGCAACGTCATCATCACCTGCGCGCAGCCGGCGTAGGCAAACATCCCCAGCAGCGCGCCGATGAAGCGTGGATGTTTGAACAATTGCAGGTCGATCATCGGCCGCCGCTGCATCCGCTCGATCACGACGAACAACCCCAGTAACAGCGCACCGCCGATCAGTCGGGCGTAAGTGATCGGGTTGTTCCAGCCGATCCGGTTGGCCTCGATCAGGCCCCAGATCAGGCACAGCAAACTGCCACTGAATGCCAGGCTGCCCCACGGATCGAGGCGCGCGGATTGAGGGTCGCGGGATTCCGGCACCGCACGCCAGACCATGACCATCAGGAACAGGCCCACCGGTAAATTGAGGTAGAAGATCCAGCGCCAGCCAATGAATTCAGTGATCAAACCGCCGACGGTCGGCGCGGCTGTCATCGCCACGCCCATGCACGCGCCCCAGAACGCCCAGGCCTTGGCCCGTTCCACCTCATCGTGAAACGTATGGCCGATAGAGGCCAGGGCCGAGGTCAGCAGCAACGCCGCGCCGACCCCCTTGATCGCACGTGCGATGTCGAGGAACAACGCGTTGGGCGCAGCGCCGCAACCGATGGACGCCAGAATGAAAATGCCCAGGCCACAGAGCAGGGTTTTCTGCCGGCCGAAGCGGTCGGCGATGCTGCCCGCTGGCAGCAACAGGGCGGCGAAGGCGAGCATGTAGGCGCTGACCACCCATTCGATGTCGGCAAAATTGGCGCCCAGGTCCCGGGCGATCGTCGGCAGGGTGACGGCGACGATGTTGGTATCGAGGACGATCAACGAACACACGCCAGAGGCGGTCAGCAATGTGAGGCGCGGATTGACGCGGCTCATGAGCGGATTGCCTTTTGCACAAGGCTGCTTTCTGTAACGGCGAAAAGGGGTTTGACGTACATGCTGTGGGCTCTCTACTGTGATTGCCGAATGAGCTTATCGCGACCGCTTGTGCGCTTCGTTAGCCGAAAACCGGCACTTCATTACCTTTGAGCTAATGCGCCCATGGACATACGGCATTTCCGCTACTTTCTGGCCGTTGCCCGGCAAGGCAACTTCACGCGTGCTGCCGAACAACTCGGTATCGCACCGCCGACCTTGACTCGACAGATCCAGGACATGGAGAACGAGCTCGGCACGCGACTGTTCGTGCGCCAGACCCGCGAAGTCAGCCTGACCGAAGCCGGTGCCGCACTGCTGATCGAAGCCGAGGCGACGGTGCGGCAATTCGAGTATGCCCAACGCAACGCCCAGCGCGCCGGGCGAGGGGATATCGGTCATATCGAGTTGGGTTACGTGGCCTCTGCGGTGTACTCGGGCCTGCTGCAAAAGCAGGTGCAAGCGTTCAGCCGCGAATGTCCGGACGTCAGCCTCAACGTGCGCGAAAGCCCGATGGCGAGTTTGCCGGCGATGGTCCTCGAAGGCCGGTTCGATATCGGTTATGTGCGTTCACCCATGACGTTGCCCGAGGGGCTGGAAGCCATTCGCCTCGACGCGGAAGGTTTTGTGCTGGCGCTGTCGAGCGAGTCGTGGCTGTGCCGTTTGACCGAGATCGGCCCGGAGCATTTGCAGGGCGAGACGTTCATTCTGCCGGAGCAGATCAGCGGCACCTTGCAAGTCGCCGCCGAGGGCGGGTTTGCGCCGAAACTCGGGGCGCAACCCGGCGGGCTGGTGGCGGTGCTGGCGCTGGTGTCGCTGGGGCAGGGCGTGGCGGTGGTGCCGGAGTCGGTGGTCGGGCACGTCGGGTTGCCCGGTGTGGTTTACCGGTCGATCAAAGGGTGTGAGGCGAGCTCGTGGTTGTCGTTGGTTTATCGGCGGTTTGAGAAGTCAGCGGCGGTGGTGCGGTACATCGAACGGGTGAAAAACCGTTAAAAGATCGCAGCCTACGGCAGCTCCTACAGTCGTTCGACGACGTTCTGTAGGAGCTGCCGAAGGCTGCGATCTTTTGACCTTCTACAGATTTTGTAATGATTTCCGGCTGTAGGAAAAGTCGCTTTCACCTGTACGCTCCAAGGCCTTTTTCCTTTCAGGACTTGCATGAACACCCTCTCGGAGCCCCCCAGTTATCCTTCCCTTCAGCGCCATCGTGCGCGCCTGATACACGCGAAACACCCGGTCTTTCGCCTTCCGAACACCCTTGTCATTGCAGCTCCACGGCCTCTGCGCCGCGCCTTGCCGTGCCCGGCATTCTGAATTCACTGAAGAGATCGAGACGTTTTTATGGAATGGATAGCTGACCCCACCGCGTGGCTGGGCCTGTTGACGTTGATCGTGCTGGAGCTGGTGCTCGGCATCGACAACCTGGTGTTTATCGCGATCCTGGCGGACAAGCTGCCACCCGAGCAGCGTGACCGTGCGCGAATCATCGGTTTGTCCCTGGCCTTGCTGATGCGCCTGGGCCTGCTGGCGAGTATTTCCTGGCTGGTGACCCTGACCCAGCCGCTGTTCGAGGTGTTCGAGCACAGTTTCTCCGGCCGTGACCTGATCATGTTGTTCGGTGGTGTGTTCCTGTTGTTCAAGGCGACGATGGAATTGCACGAGCGACTTGAAGGCCATGTCGGCCAGCGCTCGTCCAACACGGCTTACGCGCTGTTCTGGCCGATCGTCGCGCAGATCGTGGTGCTCGACGCGGTGTTCTCCCTCGACGCGGTGATTACCGCCGTGGGCATGGTCGATGAGCTGGCGGTCATGATGATCGCGGTGATCATCTCCATCGGCCTGATGATTGTCGCCAGCAAGCCGCTGACCCGTTTCGTCAACGCACACCCTACGGTGATCATGCTGTGCCTGGGCTTCCTGATGATGATCGGCTTCGCGCTGACCGCTGAAGGCCTGGGCTTCCATATTCCGAAGGGCTACCTGTACGCGGCCATTGGTTTCTCGATCCTGATCGAGCTGTTCAACCAGATCGCCCGGGCGCGCCGCAAAAAGTCCATGCAGGGCCTGCGACCGATGCGCGAGCGCACGGCTCACGCGGTCTTGCGTTTGCTGGGGGGGCGCAAACTGGCGGTGGAAGAGGTCGGCGAAGAGATTGCCGACATGCTCGACAACGGCGAGGCGCCGAGCGAAGAGCTGTTCGACCGTCGTGAGCGGGTGATGATCAGCGGCGTGCTGCAACTGGCCGAGCGCCCGATTCGCACGTTGATGACGGTCCGCGCCGACGTCGATCACATCGACCTGTCCGACGACGCAGAAGCCATTCGTACACGGCTGATGCATTCGTCCTACTCGCGCCTGCCGTTGATACGCGACGGTGCGGTGGATGAGCCGCTGGGCTTCGTGCACAAGAAGGAATTGCTCAAGGAATACCTGGCCGGCAACGAGCCGGACCTTGAACATCTGGCGCGCAAGACCATCAACTTGCTGGACAGTTATTCGATCCTCAATGCCCTGGAACAGATGCGCCAGGCCTCGACGCACATCGCCTTTGTGGTCAATGAGTTCGGTGACTTCGTTGGCGTGCTGACCATGACCGACATTCTCGAGTCGATTGCCGGTGAGTTGCCCGACGCCAGCGAAATCGAGGGGCCGGACGTGGTGGAAGAGCCGGGCGGGTTCAGGGTCAATGGTGCGTTGAACCTGATGCGGGTTCGCCAGCGGACCGGGTTCGCCGTAGAACCGACCGAGGACTATCAGACCTTGGCGGGGCTGGTGATGAGCATGCTGGATCGACTGCCGATGATTGGCGACAGCCATGAGTGGGAAGGCTGGCGCATGACGGTGATGGCGGTTGAAGAGCGGCGGGTGACGCGGGTGTTTCTGACGCGGATCGGCGGGTGATTATTCGTTGAGTTTGAGGGCCTCATCGCGGTGAGGCCCTCACATTCACCTCAACCCTTCGCGGATTGCTCTTCCAGCTGATCCGACTCAAACAGCTTCGCCAGTTCCGCCCTGGCTTCCTGCGCGGTCTGCAACACCTTCGCCGCATCGTCATACACCGCATGCTGCGCTTCCAGCACTTGCTCGTCGTGATGCTGGAAACGCTTGATCCGCGCATCGGCCTGCGCCTGGGTCAGGCCCAATCCCACCAGCGTGCGCCGGCTCATTTCCAGGCTCGAATAATAGGTTTCCCGAATCGCCTCGGCCCCCAGGTCCACCAACCGGTGTACATGCTGACGGTTACGGGCGCGGGCGATGATCTTGATGTGAGGATACAGCCGGTGCACCACCTCGGCGGTCTTGATGTTGGTGTCCGGGTCGTCGGTGGCGATGATGAAGTATTCCGCGTGCTCGATCTTGGCCGCGCTGAGGATTTCCGGGCGCATCGGGTCGCCGTAGAACACCGGCACGCCGCCAAAGCTGCGCGACAGTTCGATGGTTTCCACCGAGGTGTCGAGGGCGACGAACTTGATGTTCTGCGCGCGCAGGATACGGGCGACGATTTGCCCCATCCGGCCCATACCGGCAATCACCACACGCGGCTCGTCGGTGTCGATCTCGCGGAATTTCTCCGGCACCACCACCGGCTGCACCTTGGGACTGACCAGTCGCGCGCAGATCAGCAGCAACAACGGCGTCACCGCCATGGACAGGGTGATGGTCAGCACCAGCAGATCGTACAGGCGCGGTTCGAACAAACCCTGATCGCGGCCGATCTTGAACACCACAAACGCAAACTCACCGCCCGCCGCCAGTACGATGCCGAGGCGAATCGCACTGACCTTGCCCAAACCGCCAGCCAGTCGCCCCACGACAAACAGCAGCGGCAGCTTGATGGCGATCAGCAACAGGGTCAGGCCCAGCACCGTGATCGGTGCGCTGAGCAGCAGGCTGAGATTCGCGCCCATGCCGACGCTGATGAAAAACAGCCCCAGCAGCAGGCCCTTGAACGGTTCGATCTGCGCTTCCAGTTCGTGGCGGTATTCGGAATCCGCCAGCAGCAAACCGGCGAGGAACGCGCCAAGTGCCATCGATACGCCGACCAGATCCATCAGCCACGCCGTGCCGATCACCACCAGCAACGCAGTGGCGGTGGAAACCTCCGGCAGACCGGTGCGGGCGACCACACGGAACACCGGTCGCAGCAGATACCGTCCGCCGATCACCACCACGGCGATGCTGCCCAAAACGCGCAAGCCGTGGTTCAAATCCTCGGTCGCGGTGGTGGTGTGATCGCCGCCCGCCAGCAACGGCACCATGGCGATCAGCGGGATCGCTGCGATGTCCTGGAACAGCAAAATCGCGAATGCCAGACGCCCATGGGGGCTGGTCAATTCCTTGCGTTCGGCCAGGCTTTGCAGGCCGAAGGCCGTGGAGGACAGTGCCAGGCCCAGCCCCAGCACAATCGCGCTGTTCAACGGCTGGCCAAACACGAACAGCGCCACCACGCCAATCACCGATCCGGTCAGCAGCACCTGCGCCAGACCGACGCCAAACACCGATTTGCGCATCACCCACAAGCGTCGCGGCGACAGCTCCAGGCCGATGATAAACAGCAGCAACACCACGCCGAGTTCGGAAATATGACTGACGCTTTGCGGGTTGCCGATCAGCCCCAGTACCGACGGCCCGATGATCACCCCGGCAAACAGATAACCCAGCACCGCCCCGAGTTGCAGGCGCTTGGCTAAAGGAACGGTGAGCACCGCCGCGAACAGGAACACGACAGCGGCTTGCAACAGGTTGCCTTCATGGGGCATGGGGAAACTCCAGAACTCGGTACGGCGGGGGGTACAAGGATAAAGGCTGAGACGACGGGCGCAAGCCAGGCCTGCAATGATTGTATGAATGGCGCGAGTGCAACAATCGGGACTGTTTCAGTGCACTCGAAGTCCGATCAGGTTGATTCGACACGACTGTGGCTCAACCCCTGCTCACCCAACCGATACTGATTATTCCCGCTGCGCTTGGCTTCATACATCGCCAAGTCTGCAATATGAATCAACCGGTCCATGCTCGGCGCATGATCGGGGAACACCGCGACGCCCAGGCTGGTGCCGATGTGGCGCTGGTCGTTGCCGATGGTGACGGGAGGTGAGAGTTCGACGAAGATTTTCTGGCAGATGTTGCGGGCTTCGTCTTGCAAACTGCCGCCTTGCGGCAGGCCCTGGAGGATGACCACGAATTCGTCGCCACCGATGCGGGCGACGGTGTCAGTTGAGCGCAGGATTCGCTTCAGGCGCGTGGCGGTGGTGACGAGTACGCGGTCGCCGGCGGCATGGCCGTAACGGTCGTTGATCGCCTTGAAACCGTTGAGGTCGACGAACACCAGTGCTACTCGGGTGGCGGTGATTCGGGCTTGTTCCAGCGCCTCGGACAAACGCTCTTCGAGTACCAGCCGGTTGGGCAGGCCGGTCAACGGGTCGAAATGGGCCAGGTGCTGCAGGTAACTGGCGGAGGCTTTTTCCTCGGTGATGTCGCGGACCACGCCCATCATCTTGATCGTTTCATCGTGGTTGTTTTTCACCACGTTGCCGGTCTCGCGCAACCAGCGGATGGTGCCGTCGGGCCAGATGACCCGGTATTCCTCGTCATGGTTCTCGCCGGTTTCCAGGCAACGCAGCTCACCGGCCCGGACCCTGACCCGGTCGTCGGGATGCACGCAGGCGCAAAACAAGGCGTAGGAGGGCGTCACTTCGCCGATCTTGAAGCCGAACATGCCGTAAATCGCGTCCGACCAGTAGAGCCGATCGGTGTCGACATCCCAGTCCCAGGTGCCGATTCGGGCGAAATACTGGCTGCGCTTGAAGCGTTCGGCGTCGCTGTCCTGATGGATGTTTTGTCGTTCGGACAGGTGGGTGATGAGCACGCGATATTCGTCGAGCTGCTTTCGCAGCGAACGCTCGCGACAGATCAGCGCGATAATCAAGGCAAGCAGCAACGCGCAAATGGCTGCGCCGGTCCAGACATGAATCATGCAGAGGTTGCCGTCATGGCGTTTTGATTCCTATGGTCGGTGCTGCATATCTTAGTTCACGCCTAATGGTAGAAACAGGCCGTATGGGTTGCCAATCGCGCACGTTTCTGGGAAAACGGCGCCGTTACGTCCAATTGGGCGAGTGAACAATAGAGTGAACATGATGAATGATGAACTGCAGGTAATCGATCTTGAAGCGGGCGACGGCAAAGCAGCCGTCAAAGGTGCGCTGATCACCACCCAGTATCGTGGCTGGCTGGAAGACGGTAGCGAGTTCGATTCTTCCTACAGCCGGGGCAAACCTTTCCAGTGCGTGATCGGCACCGGACGTGTGATCAAAGGCTGGGATCAGGGGATCATGGGGATGCAGGTCGGTGGCAAGCGCAAATTGCTGGTGCCGGCGCATCTGGGCTATGGCGAGCGCACGATGGGGGCGATCCCGCCGAATTCGAACCTGATTTTCGAGATTGAATTGCTGGAAGTTTTGACGCGGGATGATTGATTGGCGCGTCAGGGGGAGGTGTGTTGTTTGTCATGCCGCCATCGCCGGCAAGTACGCAATCCCTGTAGGAGCCGGCTTGCTGGCGATGAACGATAACGCGGTCAATCTGGCATGACTAACCCTGAAACGTCTCCCTGTACGCATACAACCCCGGTGTCCCGCCCGTCATCACAAACAGCACGTTGTCCCCGGCGCGAAAACGTTCTTGCTTGAGATCCGCCACCAACCCGGCAAACGCCTTGCCGGAGTACACCGGGTCGATCAACAGACCTTCAGCGCGGGCCATCAGGCGTACGGCGTCTTGCATGGCTGGCGTCGGCAGGCCGTAACCCTCGCCCAACTGACTGCCGTCGATCACAACCTCTTCTGGCCGCACGTTGGCGGTGCTGCCCAGTAAAGCCAGGATGTCCCGGGTCAATTTCAAGGTTCTGGTCGCTGACGTTTCCCGATCCGACAACACCGAGTAAGACTTGACCATCGAGGCCCCTCGGTCCAGCAACTGGAAGCCTGCCGCGAGCCCGGCGTGGGTGCCGGCGCTGCCGTTGGGCACCACGACCTGATTGAAGACCAGGCCGAGTGCCGTCTCCTGCTGCATGATTTCTGCGGCGCAACGTGCATAACCGAGACTGCCGAGGGGCGTTGAGCCGCCCATGGGAATCACCAGCACCTTGTGTCCCGCGTCCTGAAGTTGCGCCGCGCGAGCCTCGGCCCGAGCGAGCGAGTCGGTGCCTCCCGCCAGCACTTGCAGTTGCGCGCCAAACAATTGGTCGAGCAGCACATTGCCGTTGAGTTCGTAGTCCACATCAGCCTTGGGGACCGAGCGGGTCAGGATCAATTCGCAGGCGATGCCCAGGCGTGCGCAGGCTGCGGCGGTCAGGCGCGCATGGTTGGACTGCACGCCGCCGACGGTAATGACCGTATCAATGCCGGCCTGCTGCGCCGCCCCGATATGGAATTCGAGTTTGCGCAGTTTGTTGCCGCCACCGCCCAGCAACATGTGATCGTCGCGTTTGAGAAACAGGCGAATTCCCCGCGTCCCCAGGCCCAACAGCTGTTCGAGGCGTTCGGCTCGTTGAATGGGCGTGGGGCCTTGCAGAAGGTCTGCTCGCGCAAATGCGCTCAGGGCTTTGTCCAGTTGGGTTTGCATCGATGGCGCCTCGCTGACGTTTATCAGAGTGACTCTAGGGAGAAAGTCACTCGCGATAAACGCATTGCCAGTCATTACACCCTTAACCTGATGTAACAAATGCGCCGGCGTGATCTTCACGAGAACAGCGGGATTCGGCCATTCAGGGAAGGGCGGTAGCGCCAGGTCAATCGCTCCAGCGCGGGTTTCAATGCCAGAATCTGCGCCAGCGTGGCGCTGGCGATACTCATGGCCAGCACCTGCCCCGGGCATTGATGACGACCGGCACCGAAGGTGAAACTGCGTCGCTGCGGGCGTTCGAGCATGAATGCATCAGGCTGCTCATTGAACTGCGGATCGCGATTGGCCGACGCCAGCATCACCAGGATCACATCGCCCGCATTGAAGTTCATACCCTCGATTTCACAGGATGCGGCGACGAAGCGACGGGTGTTCTGTACCGGCGGATCGAAGCGCTGGACTTCGGCCAACAGGTCGTCAATGTTGATCGAATCGTTCAGCCACTGCGGATGTCGAATCAACGCCAGTAACGCATTGCCGATCAGCCCGGCGGTGGCTTCATAGGTTTGGGAGAACAGGCCGATGAGGTTGGCAATCAGGGCTTCGCTGTCGTCGGAGGTTGCCGAAAACCGCTGGCGGATACCGGCAAGAAGGGCGCTTTGATTGTCCGGGTCGTCCAGCAACTCAATGAAGTAACCGCGCAACTGTTCCGCCGCCGCATGGGCAGCGTCCAGGTGTGCCTGAGCGCTGAGGGGCGACAGGCACGCGACGAAATCCCCGGTCAGCTCGCTGATCACCCGAGCCTGTGCGGGCGAAAACCCCAGCAACGCCGCCACTACGCACACCGGGCCAAGGAACATTGCCTTGTGCAGCCCTTCGGCGTCGGGGCTGAGCAACCGCGCACCGACCAACGCATCGACTTCCTCCCCGTCAATAAGCGCCACCTCCGGCTGGATCGCCGATCTTGGGCAACGCTGGCGTTTGCCCTCGTTCATGCGCATCAACTGACTGAAGACCTTGCCGGCCATGCCACTGGCAATGGCCTTGGGCACTGGTTCGTGAGTCGGCCGCACGTGACAGTCAGGATGCGCCAGCACCGCCGCCACGGCTTTGGCGCTACTGGCCACCCACAGTTTCAGTCCCTGGTGAAAAACCAGTCCGCCTTGAGCGCGCAACTGCGCGTAATAAGGATAAGGATCGGCATGAGTCGCAGCGATGATCGGGTCCATGGGTCGCAGCCTTGTTCGTGGTGGGAAAAGTGTTGCTACTATCTCCAGTCCGAAAAGGGCTTGATTCGTCCGGGAGCGAAATATGAACGCAGAACCACACGACCTCGGTGTTTCACAGGTGGCGGCGGCCATTGCCGAACCGGCCCGGACCAAAATGTTGTGTTCTTTGATGGACGGCCACGCCCGCACCAGCACCGAGTTGGCGGCGATTGCCGAAGTCAGCGCTTCCACTGCCAGCGCGCATCTGGCCAAACTCAAGGACCTGGCGCTGCTGCGTCTGCACGTCCAGGGGCGCCATCGCTATTACAGCCTCGCGGACAAACGCGTGGCCCAGGCGCTGGAAGCGTTGATGGTGATCGGCCAGAACACCGCGCCGACCTTCAACCCACGCACGCCGGACCGCCTGCAATTTGCCCGCACGTGCTACGACCACATGGCCGGCACGCTGGCGGTGTTGCTGCATGACCGGCTGCTGGAAAAAGGCTGGTTGCTGGAAACCGATGAACAGGCTTATCGGTTGAGTGACAGCGGCGAGGCGTTGTTCGAAGGGCTGGGCATTGAAGTCAACGACCTG
Organism: Pseudomonas sp. BF-RE-22; assembly: GCF_019956155.1. NCBI lineage: Bacteria > Pseudomonadati > Pseudomonadota > Gammaproteobacteria > Pseudomonadales > Pseudomonadaceae > Pseudomonas > Pseudomonas sp. BF-RE-22. The sequence continues at coordinate 51,634 of NZ_JAHBDD010000020.1, forward strand.
ACCACGCAGCGCCGACGGTTTGCCTGCCCGTGCCTGGACTGGAGCATGCGTCGACCGCATCTGGGTGGTTCGTTGGGCGCGGCGTTGCTGCAAACGGCGATCAAGCGCAAATGGGTGACGCAGGATCTGGACAGCCGGGCGCTGACGTTGACCGCGTTGGGCCGCAAGGAAATCGGCGCCCGGTTTGACCTGAAGCAAAATCTGCCCGTAGGCGCGCTGATTCCCGGATTGATCACCCAGGCCGGTCAGGTCAGCGGCATCAAGGGCAGGGTGGGCAAGCGCCTCACACTGGCAAACGGAGTTCCTGACACGGACTCTCGGGAAACACAGAACCTGTAGGAGCCGGCTTGCTGGCGATGGACTCCAGTGCACCGCGGTGAACCAGTCAGTAAGCGTTATCGTTAACGACCATCGCCAGCAAGCCGGCTCCTACAGTTCTGAGGCGAATGGAATGTCTGGCTCATAAAAAAGCCCCCCATCGCCAAGACGATGGGGGGCTTGGATGCAGCAGAGGTCAGATCAAACCTTGACGATCCAGCCTGCTGGCGCTTCGATCTCACCGGTTTGCACGCCAGTCAGCTCTTTGTAGAGCTTCTGGGTGACCGGGCCGACCTCGGTTTCGCTGTGGAACACGTGCAGGTGGTCGTTGTAGCTGATACCGCCGATCGGGGTGATCACGGCAGCCGTACCGCAAGCGCCGGCTTCCTTGAAGTCGGACAGCTTGTCGATGAACACGTCACCTTCAACCACTTCCAGGCCCAGACGCGTCTTGGCCAGTTCGATCAACGACAGACGGGTGATGCCCGGCAGTACCGACGGCGAGTTCGGGGTGACGAACTTGTTGTCATGGGTGATCCCGAAGAAGTTGGCCGAACCGACTTCTTCGATTTTGGTGTGGGTCATCGGGTCCAGGTAGATGCAGTCGGCAAAATGCGCCTTCTTGGCCTGGGAACCAGGCATCAGGCTGGCGGCGTAGTTGCCGCCGACCTTGGCTGCGCCGGTGCCTTGTGGGGCGGCACGGTCGTAGCTGGAGATCAGGAAGTTGTGCGGGGTCAGGCCACCTTTGAAGTAAGCGCCGACCGGGATGCAGAAGATCGAGAAGATGAACTCGGGTGCGGTACGCACGCCGATGTTGTCACCCACGCCGATCACGAACGGGCGCAGGTACAGCGCACCGCCGGTGCCGTAAGGCGGGATGAAACGCTCGTTGGCGCGGACCACTTCCTTGCACGCTTCGATGAACTGCTCGGTCGACACATGCGGCATCAGCAGGCGGGCGCAGCTGCGCTGCATGCGGGCGGCGTTCTGGTCCGGGCGGAACAGGTTGATCGAACCGTCCTTGCAACGGTAGGCCTTCAGGCCTTCGAAGCATTGCTGGCCATAGTGAAGGGCAGTCGAGCCTTCGCTGATGTGCAGCACATTGTCTTCGGTCAGGGTGCCTTTGTCCCACTCGCCATTACGCCAGTGCGACAGATAGCGCTTGTCTGTCTTGATGTAATCAAAACCCAGCTTGTCCCAATTGATGCTTTCGTTACCCATGACACCCTCTATCACTTAACAACCGTCGAAACGGTTCAAGGCTTCTGACGTTTTTTGGATGGGGACAACAATACTTCATTCCGGGCCCAATTCGCAGCCCGGAATGCATTCCTTTGTAGGAGCAAGGCTTGCCCGCGAAGAACGATAACGCGGTGTATCTGAACCATCGCGTTATCGTTCTTCGCGGGCAAGCCTCGCTCCTACGGGGTCGGCTTAAAGGTGCAGCGCGTGGCCAAGAGCCCGCAACGCCGCTTCCTGCACTGCTTCGCCCAACGTCGGATGCGCATGGATGGTGCCGGCGATGTCTTCCAGTCGGGCGCCCATTTCCAGGCTTTGGCCAAACGCGGTCGACAATTCCGAAACACCCACGCCAACGGCCTGCCAGCCAACAATCACGTGATTGTCCCGACGAGCGACCACTCGCACGAAGCCGCTTTTCGATTCCAGCGTCATCGCCCGGCCATTGGCCGCGAACGGGAAGCTTGAAACGATGCAGTCCAGACCCGCCGCCTTGACCTCGTCCGGGGTCTTGCCGACCACCACCAGTTCCGGGTCGGTGAAGCACACGGCAGCGATAGCCGTCGGGTTGAATTCGCGGGTTTTACCGCTGATCAGCTCGGCCACCATTTCGCCCTGAGCCATGGCCCGGTGCGCAAGCATCGGTTCACCGCTGACGTCGCCGATGGCGTAGACGTTGCGCATGCTGGTCTGGCAACGGTTGTCGATCTTGATCGCCGAGCCGTTCATGTCCAGATTCAGCGCTTCGAGGTTCCAGCCCTGGGTGTTGGGTTTGCGGCCAACGGCGACCAGTACCTGATCGGTTTCCAGGTTCAGGGTTTCGCCGTTCGGTTCGAGAACCTGCAACGTATTGTTATTAGAATCAAAGCCTTGGACGCTGTGCTTCAAGTAAAGCTTCACGCCGAGTTTTTTCAATTCATCATGAACAGGCTGGGTCAGTTCAGCGTCGTAGGCCGGCAGGATGCGATCTTGCGCCTCGACCACACTGACGTCGGCGCCGAGCTTGCGATAGGCAATCCCCAGTTCCAGACCGATGTAACCGCCACCCACCACGACCAGCCGTTTCGGTACCGATGTGGGTGCCAAGGCTTCGGTGGAGGAGATGATCGGCCCGCCAATCGGCAGCATCGGCAGGTTCACGCTTTTCGAACCGGTGGCCAGCACCAGGTGCTCGCACTGAATGCGCGTGTCGCCGACTTCTACGGTTTTACCATCGATAACTTTCGCAAAACCTTGAATAACCTGAATTTTGTTCTTTTTCAGCAGCGCCGAGACGCCAGTGGTCAGGCGATCAACGATGCCGTCCTTCCACTCGACGCTTTTGCTGATATCGAGGGTCGGCGTTGAGACGCTGATGCCCAGCGCAGAGTGTTTGCTGTGGTGCTGCGTCTGGTGGAACTGCTCGGCAACGTGGATCAACGCTTTCGACGGGATGCAGCCGATGTTCAGGCAGGTACCGCCCAACGATTCGCCTTCCACCAGAATGGTCGAGATGCCCAGCTGACCGGCACGGATCGCCGTCACATAACCGCCAGGACCGCCGCCGATGATCAGCAGTGTGGTGTTCAAAATCTGCATGCCTTACTCCACAAACAAGGTAGCGGGTTGTTCGAGCAAGCCACGAACGGCCTGGATGAATTGCGCCGCGTCCATGCCATCGACCACGCGGTGATCGAAGGAGCTGGAGAGGTTCATCATCTTGCGGATCACGATCTGGCCTTTGACCACCATCGGGCGTTCGACGATTTTGTTGACGCCGACGATCGCCACTTCCGGCAGGTTCAGCACCGGGGTGCTGACGATTCCGCCCAATGCGCCGAGGCTGGTCAGGGTGATGCTCGAGCCGGACAATTCATCGCGGCTGGCCTTGCCGTTACGCGCGGCGTTGGCCAAACGGGAGATTTCGGCGGCGTTGTCCCACAGGCTGCGGGCTTCGGCGTGACGCACCACGGGCACCATCAAACCGATGTCGGCTTGAGTGGCGATGCCCACATGCACCGCGCCGAGGCGGGTGATGACCTGGGCTTCGTCGTCGTAACGGGCGTTGATCTGCGGGAAGTCGCGCAGGGCGACAACCAGGGCGCGGACCAAAAATGGCAACAGGGTCAGCTTGCCACGGGTCGCACCGTGTTTTTCGTTCAGGTGCGCACGCAGTTCTTCCACGGCCGTGACGTCGATTTCTTCGACATAACTGAAGTGGGCGGCGCGCTGGGTGGCGTCCTGCATGCGCTGGGCGATCTTGCGGCGCATGCCGATCACCGGGATCTGTTCTTCGTCGTTGCGCTGAGCATAAGCGGCGGTGGCAGTCGTTGCATTCGACTGACCTTGCGCCAGATAGGCGTCCAGGTCTTCGTGCAGCACGCGACCGGCAGGACCGGTGCCACGCACCAGGCGCAATTGAATGCCGAGGTCCAGCGCATGTTTGCGCACGGCCGGGGAGGCCAGCGGACGCTCGTCGGCTTCGCGAGCCACCATCGGGCCCTGGCAGACGGCCGCTCGCGGCGCTGCGGCAGGAGCCGGTTTGGTTGCTGCAACAGCTTCGACTTTGGGTGCCGGTGCTTCTTTCGCGGCGGCAACCACAGGCTCGGCCGACTCTTTAACGTTGCCCGCACCTTCGACTTCAATGCTGATCAGGATGCTGCCAACCGCCATGACTTCGCCGGGCACGCCGCCCAGCGCAATCACCTTGCCGTGCACCGGCGAAGGGATGTCGACCATCGCCTTGTCGGTCATGACATCGGCCAGCACCTGATCCTCGACGACCATGTCGCCGACTTTGACGTGCCACACCGACAGTTCAACTTCTGCAATGCCTTCACCAATGTCCGGCATTTTAATAACGTGCGTGCCCATTCAGACCTCCATAACCCGATGCAAAGCCGCGCCCACTCGGGACGGACCAGGGAAATACGCCCACTCTTGCGCGTGCGGGTAGGGGGTGTCCCAACCGGTGACGCGTTCGATCGGCGCTTCCAGGTAGTGGAAGCAATGCTCTTGCACCAGGGCAGCCAGTTCGGCACCGAAACCGCAAGTGCGGGTCGCTTCGTGAACGATCACGCAACGGCCGGTTTTCTTCACCGACTTGGTGATGGTTTCCAGGTCCAGCGGCCACAGGCTGCGCAGGTCGATGACTTCAGCGTCGATCCCGCTTTCTTCAGCGGCGACTTGCGACACATAAACGGTGGTGCCGTAAGTCAGGATGGTCACATCCTTGCCCGGGCGGGTGATGGCGGCGACGTCCAGCGGTACGGTGTAGTAACCATCCGGGACTTGCGCGGCCGGGTGTTTCGACCATGGCGTGACCGGACGTTCGTGGTGACCATCGAACGGGCCGTTGTACAGGCGTTTTGGCTCCAGGAAGATCACCGGGTCATCGTTTTCGATGGAGGCAATCAGCAGGCCCTTGGCGTCGTACGGGTTGGACGGCATCACCGTGCGCAAGCCGCAGACCTGGGTAAACATCGCCTCGATACTCTGGCTGTGCGTCTGGCCACCGTAGATGCCGCCGCCGCAAGGCATGCGCAGGGTCATCGGTGCGGTGAACTCGCCGGCCGAGCGATAACGCAGGCGGGCGGCTTCGGAAATGATCTGGTCCGACGCCGGGTACACGTAGTCGGCGAACTGGATTTCGGCCACCGGACGCAAACCGTAGGCGCCCATGCCCACGGCAACGCCGACGATGCCGCTTTCGGAGATCGGCGCATCGAACACGCGGGAGGTGCCGTACTTGTTCTGCAAGCCTTCGGTGCAACGGAACACGCCGCCGAAGTAGCCAACGTCCTGACCAAACACCACGACGTTGTCGTCACGTTCAAGCATCACATCCATGGCCGAGCGCAGGGCCTGGATCATGGTCATGGTGGTCGTGGTCATGGCGGTTTCCGGTTGAATATTGTTGTTGTGATCGTTCATGTCAGATCCCCAACTCTTGACGCTGGCGCTTCAAGTGCTCCGGCATCTCTTTGTAGACGTCTTCGAACATGGTCGCGGCGCTCGGAATCTGGCCGCCGGCGAGGGTGCCGTACTGCTCGGCTTCTTTCTGCGCGGCGATGACTTCGGCTTCCAGTTCGGCGCTGACGGCGACGTGTTCCTCTTCGGACCAGTGACCGATTTTCACCAGGTGCTGCTTCAGGCGCGCAATCGGATCGCCCAACGGGAAGTGGCTCCAGTCGTCGGCAGGACGGTATTTGGACGGGTCATCGGAGGTCGAGTGCGGGCCGGCGCGGTAGGTGACCCATTCGATCATGGTCGGGCCAAGGTTGCGGCGGGCGCGCTCGGCGGCCCAGGCGGAAGCGGCGTAGACCGCGTAGAAATCGTTACCGTCGACGCGCAGGGAGGCGATGCCGCAACCGACGCCACGACCGGCGAACGTAGTGGCTTCACCACCGGCAATCGCCTGGAAGGTGGAGATGGCCCATTGGTTGTTGACCACGTTGAGGATCACCGGCGCGCGGTACACGTGGGCGAAGGTCAGGGCGGTGTGGAAGTCCGACTCGGCAGTGGCGCCGTCGCCGATCCAGGCCGAGGCGATTTTGGTGTCGCCCTTGATCGCCGAGGCCATGCCCCAGCCGACAGCCTGGACGAATTGGGTGGCGAGGTTGCCGGAAATGGTGAAGAAACCGGCTTCCTTGACCGAGTACATGATCGGCAACTGACGGCCCTTGAGCGGATCGCGCTCGTTGGACAGCAACTGGCAGATCAGGTCCACCAGCGGCACTTCACGTGCCATCAGGATGCTTTGCTGGCGGTAGGTCGGAAAGCACATGTCGTCGATGTTCAAGGCCAGGGCCTGGGCGCTGCCGATGGCTTCTTCGCCAAGGCTTTGCATGTAGAACGACATTTTTTTCTGACGCTGGGCGACCACCATGCGGTTGTCGTAGATCCGCGTCTTGAGCATGGCGCGCATGCCTTTACGCAGGATCTCCACCGGTACGCCTTCGGCCCACGGGCCCAGGGCATTGCCCTGATCGTCGAGCACGCGAATCAGGCCGCGGGCCAGATCGGCCGTGTCGGCGGGTTCAACGTCGATTGGAGGTTTGCGCACCGTGCCGGCATCGGTCAGATGCAGGTAGGAGAAGTCGGTTTTACAGCCGGGACGGCCCGAGGGTTCAGGGACGTGCAGGCGCAGCGGTTCATACGCTTGGTTCATGGCTTCTACGCTCGATCTTGTGAATTTCTTGTAGTGAGCTGACCGTCATTCCACGTGTTATGGAAATCTTGTCCTACAAACATCATAGGCCCGGCGCAGGAGAATATTTATCTGTGTTTCGTTGCGTTGGTGGTCATTTGAGGTTAAAAAATCTGCATAAACAAAAATAACAGGTGGTTTTTTCTCATGCGCAAATTGGACCGTACCGATATCGGCATTCTCAACAGCCTTCAGGAGAACGCGCGCATCACCAACGCCGACCTTGCACGCTCGGTGAATCTGTCGCCGACGCCGTGCTTCAACCGGGTCAAGGCGATGGAAGAATTGGGACTGATTCGCGAACAAGTGACGCTGCTGGACGCCGACCTGTTGGGGCTGCATGTGAATGTGTTCATTCATGTCAGCCTGGAGAAGCAGGTGGAGGAGGCGTTGCAGCATTTCGAGGAAGCGATCTCGGATCGCCCGGAAGTGATGGAGTGCTATTTGATGGCGGGTGATCCGGATTATCTGATCCGGGTGCTGGTGCCGACCATTCAGTCGCTGGAGCGTTTCATGATGGACTTCCTCACCAAAGTGCCCGGTGTGGCGAACATCCGCTCAAGCTTTGCGCTCAAGCAAGTGCGCTATAAAACCGCGCTGCCGCTGCCGGCAAATGGATTGACCCTGACCAATTGACCGAACCCTCAACACCACATAACTGTAGGAGCCGGCTTGCTGGCGATGGCGGCGCATCAGCCACCATCATTGTTGCCTGACACACCGCCATCGCCAGCAAGCCGGCTCCTACAGGTTTTGTGGTGGGGTCGGATTGGTGCGGCACCGCGCAATTGTGGGAGCCTGGCTGGCCAGCGATGGCGGCTTCGGAATCGCCATCGCCAGCAAGAGTCAGAGTTTGTTCAGGGGGATTTTCAGGTAGGTGACGCCGTTTTCTTCGGGCGGAGGCAAATTCCCGGCTCGTACGTTGACCTGAATCGCCGGCAACAACAGCGTCGGCATGCCCAGCCCCGCATCGCGCCGGGTGCGCATGGCGACGAATGCCGCTTCGTCGATGCCGTCATGGATGTGGATGTTGCTCTTGCGCTGCTCGCCCACTGTGGTCTGGCATTGGGGCTTGCGACTTTCAGGCGGATAGTCGTGGCAAACGTAAAGCCGCACGCTGGCCGGAAATGCCAGCAGCTTCTGGATCGAGGCGAACAATTGATTGGCATTCCCGCCGGGAAAGTCGCAGCGCGCAGTGCCGACATCCGGCATGAACAACGTATCGCCCACCAGAATGACGCTGCTGTCGATCAAATAGGCCATGTCCGCCGGCGTGTGACCGGGCACGTGCAGCGCCGTGGCCTTGAGGTTGCCGATCATGAACGATTCGTCGGGGGCGAACAGGTGATCGAACTGCGAACCGTCCACGGCAAATTCCGGTTCAAGGTTGAACAGGCCTTTGAACACGCCCTGCACCTTGCTGATCGACTGACCAATCGCAATCCTGCCGCCCAGCTCCCGACGCAGATAAGGCGCGGCAGACATGTGATCGGCGTGGGCATGGGTTTCCAGCAGCCATTGCACCTGCAACTGATGTTCACCCACGAAGGCGATGATTTTATCGGCCTGGGTGGTGGCGGTGCGCCCGGCGGCCGGGTCGTAGTCGAGCACCGGGTCGACGATTGCACACTGGCTGCCGTCGGCCTCGTAAACCACGTAACTGTAGGTCGATGAGGCGGGGTCGAGGAAGGCTTCAATCAAGGCGGGCATGGTGGCCGTTTCTTTTGGGACAGGTGTTCAGGGTAGTTTCATTTTCCCTGCGCTGACCAGCCCCGATCAATTCAATGCAGGAAAAAAGCTGCGCGGGCTCTATCCTGTCAGTCATCGATACCGGGCGTTCCCGGCTCTTCTCACGGATCACGAGCGTTTTATGTTGCTGGCAAGTTTTTTTGGTGTGGCCATGGGCCTGGTCCTCGGATTGACCGGTGCCGGTGGCGGCATTCTTGCGGTTCCGGCCCTGGTGCTGGGGTTGGGTTTGACCATGACACAAGCGGCCCCCGTTGCATTGTTTGCGGTGGGCAGCGCAGCGGCGGTCGGCGCCGTCGATGGGTTGCGCCATGGCCTGGTGCGTTATCGCGCGGCGTTGCTGATCGCCTTGCTGGGGGCGATTTTTTCCCCGGTCGGCATCTACTTTGCCCATCAACTGCCGGAAAAAATCCTGATGATTCTGTTCAGCCTGCTGATGGTCATGGTGGCCTGGCGGATGCTGCGCCGCGAGCGCCATGACGAAGGGCCGAGCGATCACGGCCACGCCAACTGGGGCCAGAAAAACTGCATGCTCGATCAACAGACCGGGCGCTTTTCCTGGACCGCCAAATGCACCGCAACCCTGGCTGCACTCGGCGCGGTGACCGGCGTGGTCTCGGGGTTGCTCGGGGTCGGCGGCGGGTTTCTGATTGTCCCGGCGTTCAAGCAACTGACCGATGTGCAGATGCGCGGGATCGTCGCGACGTCCTTGATGGTCATCAGCCTGATTTCTGCCATCGGCGTGATCGGTGCATTTCATGCCGGGGTGCGGATCGATGGTCTGGGCGTGTCGTTCATCGTCGCGAGCGTCATCGGCATGATCGTTGGCCGACAGTTGTGCGCCCGAGTCCCGGCCCGGGCCTTGCAGATCGGCTTCGCCAGCCTCTGCGTGGTGGTCGCGACCTACATGCTGTTCAAGGCCGGCATCTAGGCGTCTTACACCTTAAGTTCCGGGCCCTCGTCGTGGCCCGGTCTTACACCCAACTTGCTGCACGCCACCGGCCACGCCAAAGCACTTCAAAACCACCCCCAAGGCAGCGTATGACGCCGCCGGTCCGCTTTCGATAATCGCCTCCGACATCCAGTCCCCCGCTGCGGAGCGCGACATGCACAACAATAAGAATTTCAAGCACCGTTACTTGCCAGCCTTCATCGCCAGCCTGTCGACCCTGGGTTTGAGCTCAATGGCCCAAGCCGAAATCATGCTGTACGACAAGGACCAGACCACGTTTTCCACCGATGGCTACATCAACGCCTTCTATGTGAACAGCGACGTCGACCGTGCCGGCGAGCAGTTCGACCGTCGACAGGCGCGGGTGAAAATGGGCTTTTTGCCCAACTACCTGGGCTTCAACATGGGCAAGCAGGTCGACGACCTCAAGCTCGGCGCCCGGGCGTCGTTCTGGGTGACCATCAATGACAGCGAAACCAACGGCACCGACACCGCCATCGACGTGCGGCAGTTCTACGGCACGGTGGCCAACCCGGAATGGGGCGAAGTGCTGATCGGCAAGGACTTCGGCCTGTTTGCCCGTTCCAACATTCTGCTCGATGAGTTGCTGGCCGGTTACGGCCAGGTCAGCGACACGCTTGGGTTGGTGGATGGCGGCGGGGTGTCGTTCGGCAACATCGGCAGCGGCTATCCGTACCCGTTCCCGACATCGCAGATCACTTACCGCACCCCGGTGATGGACGGCTTGCGAGTCGCGGTCGGGATCATGGACCCGGTGGACACCAACGACAGCAGCGCGACCGGCAAGGCCTATCAGGAAAACCCGCGCACCGAGAGCGAGATCACTTACCAGTTCGACCTCGCCGGGGCGAAGATTTACAGCTGGGTCAACGGCAGCTACCAGACTTCGGACAACACCGATTCCACGGTGCAGTCCGTGACCTCCAAAGGTTTGGGCTATGGCGTGCAGGCGAAAATGGGCGGTTTGTCGCTGACCGGTTCGGGCTTTCAGGCCAAGGGTATCAACCCGTTCTTCACCAACAACGCTGGCGAACCGACGTTGCGTAATGTCGACAGCGACGGCTACCTGTTGCAGGGCTCGTACAAGCTGGGCAAAAACCGCCTGGCCTTGTCCTACGGCAAGACCAAGGACGACGGCAACGGCGTGGTGGGCAGCGGCGCGGACTATGAGACTCGCGGCATTGCGCTGTTCCATGACGTCAACGACAACCTGAAACTGGTGGCCGAGTACAACCAGTTCGAAATCAATGGCCACCAAACCAGCGCGCAAAACGAAGACACCGACACCTTCGCGGTGGGGGCGGTGTTGACCTGGTAATCCCCAATCCCTTGTAGGAGCCGGCTTGCCGGCGATGACGGCGCATCAGTCACCATCATTGTTGCCTGACCCACCGCCATCGCCAGCAAGCTGGCTCCTACAGGTTTTGTGCCATGGCAGAAAATGGCGCGCCGGGCACGGAATTGTAGGAGCCGGCTTGCTGGCGATGATGGACTGTCAGTCACCATCATTGTTGCCTGACCCACCGCCATCGCCAGCAAGCTGGCTCCTACAGGTTTTGTGTCATGGCAGAAAGCGGCGCGCCGGGCGCGGATTTGTAGGAGCCGGCTTGCCGGCGATAGCGGCGCATCAGTCACCATCATTGTTGTCTGACCTAACGCTATCGCCAGCAAGCCGGCTCCTACAGGTTTTGTGTGATGGCAGACAATGGAACGCCGGGCGCGGAATTGTAGGAGCGAGGCTTGCCCGCGAAGAGGACGTCACATTCAACATTAATGTCGACTGACGCACCGCTTTCGCGGGCAAGCCTCGCTCCTACAGAGGGATGTGGTGTTTGCTGGAACTCTCATCCCATCGAAGCGCCTGACCGCTACCCAAGTAGCATACGTCGCCGACCGCTGCCTTCGTACACTCCAACCTCATACATGCGCACCTGCGGGAGGCGACGATGCAGCAGGTTCAGAGCGACGGGGTCGTCAGTGCGATGTCCCAGGCGACCGATGCCCAGCAGGTGGCTCAGGAGCTGGCGCGGCAGTTGCTGCACCCGCATTTGGGCTTTGTGCTGTTTTTCTGCTCCGCCGAGTACGACTTGCAGGCGCTGGGCCAGGCCTTGCAGCAGAGCTTCGGCGGTATCCGTCTGGTCGGTTGCACCAGCGCCGGCGAAATCACCCCGCTGGGTTACGGGCGCAACTGCGTGACAGCCGTGGGTTTCGACCATCGGCATTTTTCCATCGATGCCGAATTGATCGACGAGATGGAGCGCTTCAGCCTGATCGACGCCCAGCAAATGGTCGAGCGTCTGGTCAGTGGTTGTCGCAGCAACACCCTGGCACCGATCAAGGGCAACAGCTTTGCCCTGACCTTGCTCGATGGTTTGTCCAGCCGTGAAGAAATGGTGCTCGCGGCGTTGAGCGCGGCGCTGGGCGACATCCCGCATTTCGGTGGTTCGGCCGGCGACGACAATTACCTGACCCACACCCACGTTTACTTCGGCGGCGAGTTCCACAGCGGCGCGGCGGTGGTGGTGCTGGTCAATACCTGGCTCGACTTCGAAGTCTTCACCACCCACCACATCCTGCCGAGGGCGGAAAAACTGGTGGTCACTGGCGCCGACAGTGCCTCGCGCCGGGTCTTCGAACTGAATGCCGAACCGGCCGCCGAGGAGTACGCCCGGCACATCGGCGTACCCGTGGCTGAACTCGATCATCGGATCTTCGCCGCCCACCCGCTGGCGGTGCGGATCAACGATCAGTATTACGTGCGGGCCATCCAGCAGGTGCACCCGGACTTGAGCCTGAGTTTCTACTGCGCCGTGGAAAACGGCATTGTCCTCACCGTCATGACTCCAGGGCCGATGCTGCCCAATCTGCAAACCCTGTTCGACGGTTTGCAGGAACGCCTCGGTGACCTGTTGTTGACCATCGGCTGCGACTGCTTTCTCAGGCGCCTGGAACTGGAAGACGGCGGCAATCTGGAGCAGATCGGCAGGTTTTTGCGCGACCAGCGGGTGATGGGTTTCAACACCTACGGAGAACAGTTCAATGGCATGCACATCAACCAGACCTTCACCGGGGTTGCCATTGCCCGAGGCCGCTCCCCTGGACATCGCTGAGCTTGCGGCTCAAGTCGCCAGCCTGCGGCACGAGAACCAAAAATTGCAGCGCATCAATGCTGCGTTGATCGAACGGATCGAGTCCGGCATCACCCGCGGCAACGACCCGTACGCGGCGTTCCAGCATTCGGTGGTGCTGGCCGAACAGGTGCGTGAGCGCACCGATGCCTTGAACCAGGCCATGGCTGAACTGAAGTCAGGCAATCACTTGCTCAGCGAAGCGCGTCTGCGTGCGGAAACCGCGCATCAACACCTGATCGACGCCATCGAGAGCATTTCCGACGCCTTTGTATTGTTCGACGCGGAGCAGCGGATCGTGCTGTTCAACAGCCGCTTCAAGGCGTTCTGGGGTAACAGCCGGGTGCGAATCAACGCCGGCATGCGCCTGGCCGAGGTCAAGCGGCTGATGCTGTCCACCGGCCTGTTCACCGAAGAACCGCGCGGGCAGGCCGACGAGAACCTGCTGTTCCGCTTGCAGGATGGTCGCTGGCTGCAAGTCAGCGAACGGCCGACCCAGGAAGGCGGGCGGGTGATCCTGTTCACCGATATCACCGACGTCAAACTCAGTGAAACCGTGCGCCGCGAGCAGGCCGTGGCGCAGAAATCGCATTTGCTGCAACGGGCCGTGGACAACCTGTCCCAAGGCGTGGCGATGGTCAACGCCGAGGGCATTCTGGAGTTGTGGAACCGACGCTTCCTTGAACTCAGTGGCCTGGCGCCGGTGGCCGCGCATCGACCGTTCGCCGAAGTGATCGCCGACAGCGAGTTGAACCTGCTGACCCCGGCCAGCCGCGACGGCAACGGGCGCCCGGTGCAGGAATGTGAGCAGCGACTGTACGATGGCCGGGTCCTGGAAATCCGCACGCATCCGCTGCCCACCGGCGGCTTCGTCAACACCTTTACCGACATCACCGAGCGCTACCAGCACGCCGAAGCGCTGAGCGAAAGCGAGCGCTGGATTCGCTTGATCACCGACCACGTACCGGCGCTGATCGCCTACCTCAATGCCGATCTGGTCTACGAGTTCACCAACAAGGTCTACGAAGAATGGTACTGCTGGCCACGTGGCGTGATGCTCGGGCAAAGCCTGCGCGAAGTGCACAGCGAGCAGCATTACCAGCGCCTGGAAGCCTATGTGGCGCGGGCGTTGGCCGGTGAGAGCGTGACGTTCGAGTTCGCCGAAACCAACATCAACAACCAGGAGCGCTACATGCTGCGCTCCTACGTGCCCAATCGGCTGGCAACTGGCGAAGTGGTGGGGATTTTCGTGTTGATCCGCGACATCACCGAGCGCCGCCGAACGGCCGAGGCGTTGCACCAGGCCTATCAGAACCTTGAACTGCGGGTGCGCGAACGCACGGCGGAACTGACGACCCTCAATGACCAGTTGCTGCGCGAGATCGACGAACGTCGGCGGGTTGAATCACGCCTGCGCGAGGCCAAGCTCGAAGCCGAGCAGGCCAACCTGTCGAAGACCAAGTTTCTTGCCGCCGTCAGCCACGATTTGCTGCAACCGCTGAACGCCGCGCGCCTGTTTACCAGCGCCTTGCTCGAACGCCGGGAGCCGCTGGCCAACGAGATTCTGGTGCGCAACGTCAGCAATTCCCTGGAAGACGTGGAGAATCTGCTCGGTACGCTGGTCGACATTTCCAAACTCGATGCCGGGGTGATCAAGGCCGACATCGCGCCGTTCGCCTTGAGCGAGTTGCTGGAAAACCTCGCCGCCGAGTACACCCAGGTCGCACGCAGCGAAGGGCTTGAGCTGCATTTCATCGGGTGTTCGGCGCTGGTGCGCAGCGACATTCAGTTGCTTGCGCGGATCTTGCGCAACCTGTTGAGCAACGCGATTCGCTACACCTACAGCGGCCGCGTGGTGCTCGGTTGCCGGCGGCATCATCAGCGGCTGTCGATCGAGGTCTGGGACAGCGGCATGGGCATCGCCGAAAACCGTCTGGAAGAGATTTTCCAGGAATTCAAACGCGGTGATGTGCAACGTCCGGATCAGGATCGCGGGTTGGGGCTGGGGCTGGCAATCGTCGAGAAAATTGCCGGGATTCTCGGGCACCGCATTCACGTGCGTTCGTGGCCTGGCAAGGGCTCGGTGTTTTCCGTCGAGGTGCCGTTGAGCGCGACGGCACCCAAGGCACTGCCGAGCCTGTTGATGAGCGAGCCGATGCTCGAGCGTCTGCGCGGTGCGCGAGTGTGGGTGCTGGATAACGATGCGGCGATTTGCGCCGGCATGCGCACCTTGCTCGAAGGGTGGGGTTGTCTGGTGGTGACGGCGCTGTCGGAGCAGGATTTGGCGCGGCAAGTGGACAATTATCACGCCGAGGCGGATTTGCTGATTGCCGATTACCACCTGGATGACGATCAGAACGGCGTGGATGCCGTGGCACGGATCAACGCCCGGCGCGGCTCAGCCATTCCGGCGATGATGATCACCGCCAATTACAGCAATGAGCTCAAATTGCAGATTCGAGAGCTGGGGCACACCTTGATGCATAAGCCGGTGCGGCCGATGAAGCTGAAGACGGCGATGAGTCATTTGCTCGGCCGGCCTTGAGATTTTTGTTGATGTTGAGGGCCTCATCGCCAGCAAGCCGGCTCCTACAGGGGATCGCGTTGTTCCTGTAGGAGCCAGCTTGCTGGCGATTTGCTTGGCCGGCCCTGAAATTTGTGCGGGGGCTGATGGCCTCATCGCCGGCAAGCCGGCTCCTACAGGGGGGGGCGTTGTTCCTGTAGGAGCCGGCTTGCTGGCGATGGGCGCGACGCGGTTTAACGTCGTAGATAAGAGCCGAAATCAATATCCCCGGCACTCAGGATCGCCTGTACCCGATTGTGCACGTTGAGTTTGCGCAAGATCGCCGAAACGTGGGCCTTGACCGTGGTTTCAGCGATTTCCAGGGTGTAGGCGATCTGTTTGTTCGACTCGCCTTTGGTCATGCGCTCCAGCACCAGCAACTGTTTGCGGGTCAGGGCCTGGAGCAGTTCCGGCGGGAAGCTCGGGGTGTCGTTCATCCGGCGGTGGGTGCCACTTTTCTGCGTGCGGATGATGTCCGGCGGCAGGTAGACGTTGCCATTGAGAATCTGCTGGATCGCCTCGGTCATCTGCACCCGTGGCGAGGACTTGGTGATGAAACCCACCGCGCCATAGGTGATGGCTTGCAGCACGATCTGCTTGTCCTGTTCCGCCGAGACGATCACCACTGGAATGGTCGGCGCCTCGTTGCGCAGGTTGATCAGGCCATTGAGGCCGTGCATGCCGGGCATGTTCAGGTCGAGCAGGATCAGGTCCAGGTCGTCGTGGTCCTGAGTCAGCGCCAGGGCGCTGTCGAGGTCGGCGGTTTCCATGACCTCGCTGCCCGGGAACCCATCGCTGATGACGTTATGAATGGCTTCGCGAAACAGCGGGTGATCGTCGGCAATCAGAATTTTGTACATAGCCTTTCACCTCATTATTTTGAATATGGTGTGGCAACAACACGCACGCGTAAAGGTCAGGGAAAAGGTTCGGGCAGGGCGGGTGTCACGGGCAGGTTCGCCGCTTGCCAGGCATCCAGGCCATCGCGATACCAATACAGAGTCTTATAGCCCATGGCGGCGGCGCGTTTGACTGCATTCCAGCTCAACCAGCAATCGGACCGGCAGTAAAAGACCAGCGGTTGCCGGGGATCGCCGGCGGTGAATTTTTGCAGATTGCGCGAGAAGTAATCCTGCCAGTCGGGTGTCAGGTCGCCATCGCCGGTGTTGGCCAGCCAGTGGCTGCCGGGCAGGTTTTCGTGGGGCTGGTCTTCGATGAAACGCCCTTGCAGCCATTGGCGGCGGTAGACATCGATCAACACTGGGCGAGGCGTCTGGGTGAGCAGGGTTTGCAGGGCGGCGGTGTCGATGATGGTGACCCCCTCGGCCTGATTCGGCGTGGGGCTGCGGTACAGGCCGATGCGGTAGCCATCAGCTGAGAACAGCGGTGTTTCGGCGTGTGCGACGCCCAGCAACAGGCTCAGCGATAACACAGCGAGGGAAGGGCGCAGCAGAACACGTCGGGCACGCGGCATGGGTTCAGTCCTTATAGTTATGGACCCATTACATGCCAGTCGCGGTGCGTTGGGAATGCGACGATAGACAGGAAAACCAGTACTAAAGTAGTAATTTTGCCATGTTTGATGGAGATCCAATTGTGGGAGCGAGCCTGCTCGCGATGAAGCCATCACATCCGGCATTGATGTCGGCTGACACTCCGCCATCGCCGGCAAGCCGGTCTCGCTCCCACAGGGGGATTTGGGTGGTTAGTTGGCTTTGCGCAGGGCGGCATGCTGCGGGTTGAAGGTGAGTACCGCCAGCAGCGCGAACACCAGTGTCAGCCCCACACACACTGCCAGCGCCAATGGATTGAAGCGTTCATACAGCGCAAACCTCACCAGCTCCACTGCATGGGTAAACGGGTTCAACGCACACAACCCGTACAACCACTCGCTGGACTCACGCATCTTCCACAACGGGTACAACGCTGATGACAGGAAGAACAATGGGAAGATCACGAAGTTCATCACCCCGGCGAAGTTCTCCAGTTGGCGGATCGCGTTCGACAGCAACAACCCCAACGCACTGAGCATCAACGCCACCAGCAGCAACGCCGGCAAGGCGATCAACAGGCCCATGGCCGGGGGCTGCACGCCGTACACCCAGGCAATCGCCAGGAAGGCGTATACCTGCAACAGCGAAATCAGCGACGTGGCCAACAGTTTGCTGCACAGCAGAAATGTACGGGGCAAGGGACTGGTGAGCAGTACGCGCATGCTGCCCATCTCCCGGTCGTAGACCATCGACAGCGAACCTTGCATGCCGTTGAACAACAGGATCATGCAGGCCAGCCCCGGAATGATGTAGACCTCATACGGAATGTAGGTGTCGTAGGGCTCAATGATCGCGATGCCGAGTGCCGCGCGAAAACCGGCGGCGAACACCAGCAGCCACAGCAGTGGCCGCACCAGTGCACTGAGAAACCGCGTGCGCTGCAAGACAAACCGCAGCCATTCACGCAGCACGATGCCGCTGAAACATTGCCAATAAGCATTCATCGCACGGCTCCCGAGGTGGTCAAGCGAGCGAAGGCCGAACCGAGGTCGCCGCCGTGTTCCAGGCTCAACGCATCGGCCTGGCCACTGGCGACCAAGCGCCCTTGATGGAGAATCAGCAAGTCATCGCTCGGCTGCACCTCGTCCAGCAAGTGCGTGGTCCAGAGCACGCTGAGGCGGTGCTCGCGGCACAGGCTGCGGATGTGTTGATTGAGCGCCAGGCGACTGGCCGGATCAAGGCCGACACTGGCCTCGTCGAGCAGCAACAGGCGTGGCTCATGCAGCAGCGCGCGAGCGATTTCCACCCGGCGACGATGGCCGCCATTCAGCTCGCGTACCCGCTCGCGACGGCGTTCGGTCAGGGACTGACGGGCCAGTTCTGCATCGACCCGAATTGCGGTTTCACGCCGCGACATTCCGTGCAGCGCGGCGTGATAGCGCAGGTTCTGCTCGACGCTGAGGTCCAGGTCCAGCGTACTTTGCTGAAACACCACACCCAATTGCTTGAGCGCCGGGCGCGGCGCATCCCGCAACGAACAAGCACCGACACGGATATCACCGCGTTGCACATCGTACAGCCGGGTCAGCAAGGCAATCAGCGTCGATTTGCCGGCACCGTTCGGCCCCAGCAGCGCCGCAAAACGACCGGGCGCCAGGCTGAAACTCACTTGGCGCAACGCCTCCCGCGCGCCGTAGGCGAAACTCAGGTCGCTGACTTCCAGTGCGTTCATGGCGTCACCACCACGCCCCACGGATAGCGCCCGACCTTCACCGATTTGCTCACTTTGAGGCTGTCGATATCAATCACCGACACATCGCCGCTGACGCCATTGGTGGCCAGCAATTGCTTCTGATCCGGGGTGAATGCCATCTGCCACACGCGACGGCCGACCAGCAGGTAATCGAGGATTTCGAAGGTTTTGGCATCGATCACCGCGACGTGGTTGGCCGGGCCCAGCGCGACGAAACCGTACTTGCCATCGGCGCTGAGCTTGATGCCCACCGGTTGCACCTTGTCCGGGTGCACGCCCTTGATCTGGAAGGTCAGGGTCTTGAGGACCTGCCGGGTGGCGGTGTCAAGAATGGTCACGGTGCCGCCGATTTCCGCCGAGGCCCACAACTGTTTGCCATCGGGCGCGAACTCGACAAAACGCGGGCGCTGATCCACCAGCGTGCTGTCGGCCAGGGTCTGGGTGCCGGTGTCGATCCAGTGCAGCATATTGGTGGTTTCGCTGGTGTTCACCGCCCATTTGCCGTCCGGGCTGACGGCCATGCCTTCGGGCTCGACGCCGACGTTGATCTGGCTCAGCACCTTGGAGGTTTCGGTGTCGATCACCGTCACCAGCGCATCGTCCTCGTTGGAAACGTAGAGCCAGCGATTGTTCGGGTGCAGGGCGAATTGCTCGGGGTCCTTGCCCGAAGGCAGTTCCTTGATGATCTTGCGCGTGGCCACGTCCATCACCTGCACCCGGTCCGAATCGCTGGCGCAGATGTACAGCAGCTTGTTGTCGTGGGACAGCAACAGACCGCGCGGGCGCTGGCCGACGGGCAGGGTGTCGGTGACTTGCAGGGTCTGCATGTCGATCAGGCTGAGGCTGTTGTCTTTTTCGTTGGAGACCCAGGCGGTGCTGGCCGCGGCGTGCCCGGCAGCGAGCAACAGGGCGCATGAAAGCAGGGTGCGGCGCATGGCGGATTCCTTATTGTTGTTGTGGAAGATCAGGGAAAGCGGCAGCTGACCTCGGCTTTGTCGTAACCGAGGCTGTCCATTTCGTTGAAGGGGTGCAGAAAGCCGTCCTGTGGCGAGGTGCTGACCAGCGCCCGCGGCTGCACGATGGGAATCGGCTGGCGCAACTGGCCGTTCCACGGGCGATAACTGAGCTTGCGACCCTTGAAGCCATCGAGCGGCAATTGGTCGCTGATTTCCAGGTTGCGGATCGCCATCGGATCGGTCTGACGCAGTTTGCTCACCGCGCTGGCGATGCTGCGCACGGCCATCCACGCGGCAAAGTCGCGGTCGTTCATCCAGCGCCCGGCCGTGGCTTCGAAGCGTTTCTGCAATTGGGCGGCGCCGTAGGTTTCCACGGTCTTGTGCCAGCCCACCGGGGTCAGGCCTTGAGTGCCGGCCACCGGGCGCGGATACCAGGTCTGGTAGGGCACGTATTCACCGAAGTCACCGCGTTCATCGGCCACCAGTACCACATCGTACTCGGCGGTCTGGGTGAACAGCGGCATGTCGGCCTGGGCGCTGCGGCGTTGATCGTTATCGAAACTCCAGGCTTTTTCCGCCACCAGTTGCACGCCGAAGCGTTTCGCCGAGCGGCGCAGGGCGGCGGCATAGGCTTGATCGTCGGCGGTCGGGCCGACAATCAGCAGCGCCCGCTGCCATTTGCGTACCACCAGAAACTGCGCCAAGGCATCAGCGAGCATCGCCCGGCTCGGCAGCGTGTGCAGCACGTTTGGCAGGCAATCGGTGGTGCGCAGGCTGTCATCCGGGCTGCCGGCGTTGATCAGCAAGCTGTCGGGCAGGGCGGCGCTGAGTTGCCGCAGGCTGGCCACCGGTGCGTTCACCACAAACAGGCGCAGGCCTTGCGCGTGTTGCGCCTTGGCCGCATCGAGCAAGGCCTGCGGGTTGTCGACGTTGGCGTTGGCCAGGCTGTAACTGTGATTGAGAAAGCGCCCGGTGCTGTTGCTGTCGGTGATCGCCAGTTCGGCGCCACGCAGGCCGGCATCGACGGGCTCGGGAATGATGTTCGACAGCAAGGGCCCCGGGTCGGGGCGATAACCCAGGTAACCGATCTGCACTTGCAGCGGTGCATCGGCCGCCTGACTTTGCGTCGCCAGCCCGGCGGCGCAGGCAATCGCCAACAGGTAGATCAGGGCGTAAGGGGCAAGCTGGCGCATAAGGCACTCCATCACGGGTAGCGCCAGCATAGGAAGCCTGAGGACGGGATGAAATATGCAGAAAGTACCAGTGAGGCAGTACCAAGGTAGTAACTCGTCGAGGGCGGCGCGGTTTTAGCATGGGCAACAACGGCCATCACTCTGAAGGAGATCGACCATGCGTATTCTCAAGGCGCTGCTCCTGCCGTTGTTGCTGATCCTGAGTCTGATCGGCGTCGACAAACTCCACGGCCCGCGCCCCGCGTCGCTGCTGGTAATGCCTGCGACACCGGGGCGCTAGGCGTGTCGGCCCTATGGCGGATCAACCTCTGGGTCTGCGGATTTTTCGCGCTGGTCACTTTGGCGTGCATGGGCTTGCTGATGCACCAGGCGCTGGCGGATGTGGAGCGAGAGCTGCAATCCGCCGAGGCGGTGGTCGAGTACTTGAGCGAAACCGCCGCGCGCGATCCCGCCAGCCTGCAACCACGGCTGACGCAAAGTCTGCGTCACGTGCGGGTGCGCTGGCTCGAACCGGGCGAAGCGGCACAACCGCCAATGCAGGACGGGCTCGACGCCTGGCTCGGGCGATTGCTGTTTGCCGAGGCCCGGTACAGCGCGCGGGAGCTGGATCTGCAGGATGGCCGGCGTGTGCTGATTGCGGTCGACCCACGGGATGAAATCGATGAAGTCTGGGATTCCCTCCAGCAATTACTGAGCCTGTGTGGCCTGGCGTTGTTGTTGAGTCTGTTGACCATTCGCTGGGCCGTGCGCCGGGGCATGGGCCTGCTCGATGAGTTGCTGCGCGCATTGCGGCAGGTTTCCGGAGGGCAGCTCAAGGTGCGACTGCGCGCGCAAGGGCTGCCGGAAGCGCGGCAACTGGCGGTGCACTTCAATCGCATGACCGAAGCACTGGAACAGGCGCGCGCCGACAACACGCAACTGACCCAGACCTTGCTGGCGGTGCAGGAACAGGAACGCACTCATCTGGCGCAGACCCTGCACGACGACCTCGGTCAATACCTGGCGGGGATTCGTGCGCAGGCCTGTCTGTTGCGTCTGGTCGCCGATCAACCGGACACCGTGGAGCGCACGGTGCGTGAACTGGAACACAACTGCGAGCACCTGCAACAAGGGTTCAGGGCGCTGGTGCACGACCTCTATCCGGTGGTGTTGCAACACCTGCCGTTGGCCGAGGCTTTCGCGTTGCTGGTGGAGCAGTGGCAAGGCCGACAGGGTGTCGATTGTCAGTTGCGCGTCAGCGCTTCGTTGCCGCCATTGTCTGCGCCGGCCAAAACCCATCTCTACCGCCTGTTGCAGGAAGCCTTGACCAACGTCGCTCGCCACGCCGATGCAAGCCAAGTGCGGGTTCGCCTGCAACACTGCGGCGGCCACTTGCGCTTATTGATTCGTGACAACGGATGCGGCGCCCGCCAGCCACAGCGGCCGGGTGTCGGTTTGTATTCGATGTTCGAGCGCGCCCGCAGTCTGGGCGGAGAGTTACGCATCATCAGCCACCCCGGCGCCGGTTGGGCGCTGGCCTTAAGCATGCCTTTGGAGGCGTCATGAATATTCTGCTGGTGGATGACCATGCGGTGGTCCGTCAGGGCTACGCGAGTTTGTTGCGCGCGTTGCTTCCGGCGATGGAAGTGCGTGAAGCCGCGACGGGTGAAGAAGCGCTGATCAGGGTTCAGGAGGCCGTGCCGAATCTGGTGATCATGGATTTCGGCCTGCCGGGGATCAGCGGGCTGGAAACCACGCGCCGGTTGCGACAGCGTCTGCCACAACTGCGCGTGCTGTTTTTCAGCATGCACGATGAGCTGCCGCTGGTGCGCCAGGCACTGGAGGCGGGCGCTTCGGGTTACCTGACCAAAAGCTCGGCGCCCGAAGTGCTGATCGAGGCGGTGCGGCGGATTCTCGCGGGCCACGCCTACATCGAACAGCCCCTGGCCACTCAACTGGCGTGTCACCCGCAACAGGACGCCAGCGACCCGCGTTTGCAGAGCATGACCCAGCGCGAACTGGAGATTTTCGTGATGCTCGCCAAAGGCACCCCGGCCCGTGTGATTGCCGAACAACTGAGCATAAGCAGCAAGACCGTCTCCAATCACCTGACGTTGCTCAAGAGCAAATTGCAGGTGAGCTCCCATGCCGAGCTGGTGCATCTGGGGATTGATATGGGGGTGGTGCGAAAGGCGGGGTAGCTGAACTCACACATTCCCCTTGTAGGAGCCGGCTTGCTGGCGATAGCGGTGGATCAGTCGACATCAATGGTGCCTGACCCCTGTCTCTTATACACCTCTCCGA
>NZ_JAHBDD010000021.1:0-71608 GCF_019956155.1 Pseudomonas sp. BF-RE-22
AGATACATCAATGCTGACTGACACACCGCCTTCGCGGGCAAGCCTCGCTCCTACAGGGTGTTTGTGCGTTTTTTGATACTGCGCCCTGTCCGCCCCCGCTCGCCCTGCGCCCCATGCCCCGCTATACTCGTCGGCTTTTCCTGAATTAATGCCAATAGGGTCCCGCCGCGCATGGATAAGACCTACCAGCCGCACGCCATTGAAACTTCCTGGTACAACACCTGGGAGTCTGAGAATTACTTCGCCCCGCAAGGCGCGGGCGAGTCCTACACCATCATGATCCCGCCGCCGAACGTCACTGGCAGCCTGCACATGGGTCACGGCTTCAACAACGCGATCATGGACGCCCTGATCCGTTTCCGCCGCATGCAGGGTCGCAACACCCTGTGGCAGCCGGGCACCGACCACGCCGGTATCGCCACGCAAATGCTGGTGGAACGCCAACTCGAAGCCCAGGGCCAGAATCGCCACGACCTGGGCCGTGAGAAATTCCTCGAGAAAGTCTGGGAATGGAAGGATCAGTCCGGCGGCAACATCAGCCGTCAGATCCGCCGTCTCGGCTCGTCCGTGGATTGGGGCCGCGAGCGCTTCACCATGGACGACGGTCTCTCGGAAGCGGTGAAAGAAGCGTTCGTGCGCCTGCACGAAGACGGCCTGATCTATCGCGGCAAGCGTCTGGTCAACTGGGACACCAAGTTGCACACGGCGATTTCCGACCTCGAAGTGGAAAACCACGACGAGAAAGGTTTCCTGTGGAACCTGAAATACCCGCTGGCCGACGGCGCCAAGACCGCTGAAGGCAATGATTACCTGATCGTCGCGACCACTCGCCCGGAAACCATGCTCGGCGACGCCGCCGTCGCGGTTAACCCGAACGATGAACGCTACAAAGCCCTGATCGGCAAATTTGTCGAGCTGCCGCTGGTTGGCCGCCGCATCCCGATCATCGCCGACGATTACTGCGACCCTGAATTCGGCACCGGTTGCGTGAAAATCACCCCGGCCCACGATTTCAACGACTACGAAGTCGGCAAGCGCCACAACCTGCCGCTGCTGAACATCTTCGACAAGAACGCCGCCGTACTGCCGGCCTGCCAGGTGTTCAACCTCGACGGCACGCTGAACGAAAGCATCGACGGCAAGATCCCGGCTGAATATGTCGGCCTCGACCGCTTCGACGCGCGCAAACAAATCGTTGCTGCATTCGACGCCGCCGACCTGTTGGTCAGCGTCAACGATCACGCACTGAAAGTGCCGAAAGGCGACCGTTCCGGCACCATCATCGAGCCGTGGCTGACCGACCAGTGGTACGTGTCCACCAAACCTTTGGCTGAACCGGCGATTGCCGCTGTTGAAGACGGCCGTATCCAGTTCGTGCCTAAACAGTACGAAAACATGTACTTCTCGTGGATGCGCGACATCCAGGATTGGTGCATCAGCCGTCAACTGTGGTGGGGCCACCGGATTCCGGCCTGGTACGACGAGTCGGGCAAAGTCTACGTCGGTCGCGACGAAGCCGAAGTGCGTGCCAAGCACAACCTCGGTCCGGACGTTGCGCTGCAACAGGACAACGACGTTCTCGACACCTGGTTCAGTTCGGGCCTGTGGACATTCTCGACGCTCGGCTGGCCTGAGCAGACCGAATTCCTGAAGAAATTCCACTCCACCGACGTGTTGGTGACCGGTTTCGACATCATTTTCTTCTGGGTTGCCCGGATGATCATGCTCACCATGCACCTGGTGAAAAACGAAGACGGCACGCCGCAGGTTCCGTTCAAGACCGTTTACGTTCACGGTCTGGTGCGAGATGGCCAGGGCCAGAAGATGTCCAAGTCCAAGGGCAACGTCCTGGACCCACTGGACATCATCGACGGTATCGAGCTGGAAGACCTGGTGCAGAAACGCACCTCCGGCATGATGCAGCCGAAACTGGCGAAAAAGATCGAGAAGCAGACCCGCGACGAGTTCGCCGACGGCATCGCCAGCTACGGCACCGACGCCCTGCGCTTCACCTTCTGCTCGCTGGCGTCCACCGGTCGCGACATCAAGTTCGACATGGGCCGCGTCGAAGGCTATCGCAACTTCTGCAACAAGATCTGGAACGCCGCGCGCTACGTGCTGGACAAGGGCGAAGACTGCGGCCAGAACGGCGAAGCCTACGAACTGTCGCTGGCGGATCGCTGGATCATCTCGCAGCTGCAACGCACCGAAGCCGAAGTGACCCGTCAACTCGACCAGTTCCGTTTCGACCTCGCGGCACAAGCCTTGTACGAGTTCATCTGGAACCAGTATTGCGACTGGTACCTGGAACTGTCCAAGCCTGTGCTGTGGGACGAAAACGCACCGGTCGAACGTCAGCGCGGCACCCGTCGCACGCTGGTGCGCGTACTGGAAGTCGCGTTGCGCCTGGCGCACCCGTTCATGCCGTTCATCACCGAAGAAATCTGGCAGCGCATCGCGCCGCTGGCCGGTATCGAAGGCAAGACGATCATGCTGCAGCCTTGGCCAGTGGCCAATGAAGAGCGCATCGATCCGGCGGCCGAGAACGACATCGAGTGGCTCAAGGAACTGATGCTCGGCACGCGCAACATCCGTGGCGAGATGAACATCGGCCCGGGCAAGCCGCTGAACATTTTCCTGAAAAACGTCAGCGCCGAAGACCAGCGTCGTCTCACCGAGAACGAAGCCCTGTTGAAGAAACTGGCGCGTCTCGAATCGATCACCGTGTTGGCTGCCGGCGAAGAAGCACCGCTGTCCGCCACCGCGCTGGTGGGTGAGATGGAAGTGCTGGTGCCGATGGCCGGCCTGATCGACAAGGACGCCGAACTGGCACGTCTGGACAAGGAAATCCTGCGTCTGCAGGGCGAAGTCCAGCGCGTGGGCGGCAAGCTGTCCAACGCCGGTTTCGTCGACAAGGCTCCGGCCGAAGTCATCGAGAAGGAACGCGCCAAACTGGCTGAAGCCGAACAGGCTTTGGGCAAACTGGCCGAGCAGCATGCGCGGATTGCCAGCAAGCCGGCTCCTACAGAAACGCGCACCGCGTTGTGGCGATAGATATGGGACAATACCCGCCAATTTCAGCCATACCCGAATCGACAACGCCCATGACCGCCCCCCGCACACCCCGCCCTGCGCGCAAGAAGCCTGACTCCGCCACCCCGGCCAAAGCCGTGGAACCGCGTGAAAAGGCCAGCCTGCACCCGCGCAACCGCCATCAGGGTCGTTACGACTTCCCGGCGCTGATCAAAACCACGCCGGAACTGGCGAAGTTCGTGATCATCAACCCGTACGGCAAGGAAAGCATCGACTTCGCCAGCCCGGACGCGGTGCGGGTGTTCAACCGGGCGCTGCTGAAATCGTTCTATGGCATCGCCCATTGGGACATTCCGGCCGATTACCTCTGCCCACCGGTGCCGGGCCGTGCTGACTACGTGCACTTCCTGGCCGACCTGCTGGCCAGCGTTAATGACGGCGAAATCCCGCGTGGTGCGCCGGTCAAGGTGCTCGACATCGGCATGGGCGCCAACTGCGTCTACCCGCTGATCGGCTACAGCGACTACCGCTGGCACTTCCTCGGTTCGGAAATCGACCCGACGGCCGTGGCCGCCGCCAAAGCCATCGTCCAGTCCAACGGTCTGAACAAGGCCATCCAGCTGCGCCAGCAGACCAATCCCAAGCACATTCTGCTGGGCTTGCTCGAACCCGGCGAACGCTTCGACCTGACCATGTGCAACCCGCCGTTCCACGCTTCGATGGACGAAGCGACCAAAGGCAGCGAGCGCAAATGGCGCGCCCTTGGCCGTGCCGACCCGAAACGCAAACTGCCGGTGCTGAACTTCGGCGGTCAGTCGGCCGAATTGTGGTGCGAAGGTGGCGAAGCCCGTTTTGTGACGCAGCTGATTGCCGAAAGCGCGCACTTTCAGCACAAAGTGCTGTGGTTCAGCACCCTGGTCTCGAAAGCCTCGAACCTGCCGGCGATTGAGACGGCGCTGAAAAAGGCCGGGGTTCTGGAAAGCCAGGTCGTGGAAATGTCCCAGGGCCAGAAGCAAAGCCGCTTCGTTGCGTGGACTTTCCAGACCAAATCCGAACAGCAGGTTTGGCGGCGCGAGCGTTGGGTTAAAAAAAGCTGAGTAACTGACCAACGGAGATCAACTGTAGGAGCGAGCCTGCTCGCGATGGCGGTATGTCAGTGACAATAATATTGCCTGACGCACCGCAATCGCGAGCAGGCTCACTCCCACATTGGTTTTGCGGTGTTTGCGAGCCCAACGCCAAATCACAGGCACAAAAAAACCGTGCCCGGATTACTCCGGAGCACGGTTTTTTTTACTGCGTCTTACTTGTTAACAGCGTCGGTCAGGCCTTTGGCCACAACCAGCTTGATAACTTTCTTGGCAGCGATTTCGATGGCAGCGCCAGTCGAAGGGTTACGGCCGGTACGGGCAGGACGCTCAGTCACTTTCAGCTTGCCGATACCTGGCAGAGTGATTTCGCCGCCGTTTTCCAGCTGATCGGCAACGATTTGGCCCAGTTGGTCCAGAGCGTTACGCGCGGTGGTTTTTGGCGCGTCGATAGCTTCAGCGATGTCGGCGATCAGTTGGTCTTTAGTAAGAGCCATGTAGTGTTCCTTCCCTATCAAATTCATATGGATTGCAGAGTGCAGTGTCAGCCATCGAGCCCGATCTTCTGGATCTGGCACCCTCGGCCAATAACCACGGGATCGGGGTTATAGATACCGAAATCAGGGTTTGGTTCGACCTGACAAATGCTGAATGCACGCTTAACGCAGTGACTTCGCGTAAGACCGGGCAAAACTAGCACAGAGACGGGGAAATATCCGCCTCTTGCTACCCATTTGGTCAGCTTTATTGCTCTAAAACAGGAAAAAACTGCATAAGGGCCGTCGGTCGGCTACGAATTGCCCTTCGCACCGCGCCAAAACCAGTGGTTGCGGTACACTTGGCACTTTTTTGGGAGCCTGCCCTGCTCTCTCCAACCAGCCGTATCAAACAGCCGAGAAGCCCATGCCGATCCGTCATTGCATCGTCCACCTGATCGACAAAAAACCCGACGGCACGCCCGCAGTTCTCCACGCCCGCGACTCTGAACTGGCCGAGTCGAGCGCCATCGAGAACATGCTTGCCGACCTCAACGAGAGCTACAACGCCAAACAAGGCAAGGCCTGGGGTTTCTTCCATGCCGAATCCGGGGCGCACCCGTTCAGCGGCTGGCTGAAGGAATACCTCGACGGCGGCAAGGACTTCACGGCGTTCAGCCGCGTGGCGGTGGAACACCTGCAGAAGCTGATGGAAGAATCGAACCTCTCGGTGGGCGGCCACGTGCTGTTTGCGCATTACCAGCAGGGCATGACCGATTACCTGGCGATCGCGCTGCTGCACCACAGTGAAGGCGTTGCCGTGACCGATCAGCTGGACGTGACCCCGTCCCGCCACCTCGATCTGGGCCAGCTGCACCTGGCGGCGCGAATCAACGTCTCCGAGTGGCAGAACAACAAACAGTCCAAGCAGTACATTTCGTTCATCAAAGGCAAGAACGGCAAAAAGGTTTCGGAGTATTTCCGCGACTTCATCGGCTGCCAGGAAGGCGTCGACGGCCCGGGCGAAACCCGCACGCTGCTCAAGGCGTTCAGCGACTTCGTGGAAAGCGAAGATTTGCCGGAAGAGTCCGCCCGCGAAAAAACCAAGACCCTGGTGGATTACGCCAGCAGTCAGGCAAAAATGGGCGAACCCATGGGCCTGGAAGAACTCTCCGAACTGATCGACGAAGAGCGCCCAAAAGCCTTCTACGATCACATTCGTAACAAGGACTACGGGCTTTCGCCAGAGATCCCGGCGGATAAACGCACCCTGAACCAGTTCCGCCGCTTCACCGGTCGCGCCGAGGGTCTGTCGATCAGCTTCGAAGCGCACCTGCTGGGCTCGAAGATCGAATACGACGAAGAAGCCGGCACGCTGATCATCAAAGGCCTGCCGACTCAGCTGACTGATCAGCTCAAGCGACGCAACTGATGCTTGGCAGCGTGCTGAAGAAATTCCTGCTGATACTGCTGGTGGTCGTGGTTTATCAGAACTGGGGCAAGATCGAGCGGGTGTTCAACCCCTCGCAGGTGGTGTCGGAACAGACTCAGGCCAAAGCTAACGTCGTGCTCTATGCGACTGAATGGTGTGGTTACTGCAAACTGACCCGGCGCTTTCTTGATCAGAAAGGCATTCCGTACAAGGAATTCGACATCGAGAAAGACGCCGAGGCGCGCAAGGCTTATGAGGCATTGGGTGGCGGCGGGATTCCGATCATCGACGTCAACGGAACACTGATTCGCGGGTATGACCCGGATACCATCCTCGCGGCCTTGAAATGAGTAAAAACCCTGTAGGAGCGAGGCTTGCCCGCGAAGAACGATGACGCGGTGTAACTGTTGAACCGTGTCATCGTTCTTCGCGGGCAAGCCTCGCTCCTACAGGTAATTCTCAGCGGTTTTCGATCCGAAACCCGAACCGCGGAAAGTGCACATGCACCACCCCGCCACGCTCGTCTTCACGGCGCAGAATCAATTCCTCACGCCCGGCAAACAGCAACTCCCCGGCCACCGGATCAACACCGTAATCGGTCGCCGTGATAACCACCTGCTGACCCGCCTCAAACCCGTTCGGCTCTTCGAACTGCTCATCCGGCAACGCGGCAGGCGTAGCATTACGCGCCACCGCCAGCGCCTCCTCGGATGTCATCTCGCTGAACGCACCATGCCCAAAACCCAGGACCCGTGCATGCCACGCGGCAACCGCCGGGTATGCATCAACCAGCGGCGCAGTCACCGGTGTCGCTTTCAGGAACCACAGCGAATGAGCCAGGGCGAAGTCGGCAATCGACGGTTCTCCGAACAGGAAGTCGCCCTGCTCGCGCTGCAGCTGTTGCTCCAGGCGTGTCATGATCGTCGGCCATTGATGCCGCGCCTGTTCGGCCGACAACTTTGTCGCACTGCCACCGCTGAAAAAACTGGCGCGATCGGCGAGGAACGCCTTGATTGCTTCCGGCGGCAAATGGCCGAAACGCACCGCGACCGACGCTGGCTGAAACACCAGGCTTACGGCATGCTGGAACACCACCGAATCCGCCCAGGCAGCGAAGCTCGCGGTGATCATTTCCTGACCTTCCGGGAAGAACGCCGGCAAGGCTTTTTCCTGCTCCAGTCGACGGGCGATCAGCGACGTGTCGCAATAAATATCCGCACCAATCTGCAACACCGGCGTCTTGCGATAGCCACCGGTCAAAGCCGTCAGATCGGGTTTTGGCATCACCGGCGAGATCTTCACCGAGCGCCAGGACAGGCCCTTGAAGCCCAGCAGCAGGCGGGCCTTTTCGGCGAAGGGGGACGTCGGGTAATGATGAAGAATCAACTCGGACATGCTCGGCTCCGCCGCACGAATCAGGAATCTGCAGCTTAGCGCGCAATCCGCGAGCAGCCTACAGATCTGCCTGATGGGAACTGATCAATCAGATTGATAAGCCCGCAGCAAAGGTCGCCACCAGACATTCCTTGGCGCTTTTCTTGAGTTTTTTGATCAGCCGTTCCTGGCGCAGCGCTTCGCTTTTGTCGCGGCAGACTTCGGTGTAGACCAAGGCCACCGCCGGGCTGGAAAGGAAGAACCGTGCGCCTTTGCCGCTCTGGTGAGTGGCGAAGCGGCGGACGGGATCGTCGCTGATCCCGCAGTAGAGCGAACCGTTGGCCGCGCGAACGAGGTAGACGAACCAGGGTTTGCTGACGGGCAGCGTCGGTTCGGCGGCAATGGCGGCGGGTTCGCTCGGCGTGTTCACGTGACGATCAGGGCTTGAAAGGAAACAAGCCGCGATCTTATCAGCGACTGGCCTGAAATGCCTTCAGCCCCTTCAAGGCCTGAGCGCGAACGGCGTTTCTCACCAGCGGCGTCCAGCCCAGCAACAGGCCCTTGAACCCCAGCGCCTGACGCGACCAGGTCCACAGATCAAAACGGTCGTGATGCTCACAGATCTTGCCGTCGCGAAACACAAAACGCGCCTGAATATCGTTGACCACGGTATTGCCGGTCTGGCTGAACAGGTACGTCGCCACCCAATGCGCGCCGCCGCTGCGATCATCGCTGCGCACGTTATCGAAAGTCAGGGAAAAATCCTTGGCACGGGTGGTGAGCATGCGCCACATGTCGCCCGCGTCGCGCCCGCGCAATTCGCCAAATGCCGGATCACTGAACACCACGTCGTCGGTGTAGCAGGCGCTCATGGCCTCGGCATCCAGGCGCTGGAAGGCCTCATAGAATCGGGTGATCAAGGCGTTGTGGGCATCACTCATGGGCAAGCTCCCTGGTTTGAAAATGGGTTTCGCAGAATTGCCTGCACGATAGTCAACTAATGTTCGAAACACTACCGGCATTCGTGGCGGGAATACCCTCAGGTGTGCCGAAGCCTAATGCACCATGCCACTCTCACGGGCATACGCAAACAGGTCCACGTCCGTGGAAATGCCCAGCCGCTGCATGGCCATGTTTTTCTGTTTGCTGATGGTCGAAACGCTGCGTTTGAAGTGGCCGGCGATTTCACTGACGGTCATTCCGCTGGCGAGCATTCGGACCACCTCGTGCTCTTTTGCCGACAGTGCAGCGCAACTCGACCGGGCCCGGGCGTCGGCCTGAAGCAGCGCCGTGCGCAACGACTCGCTGATGTACCGGCGCCCTTCAGACACGGATTTTATCGCCATCGGCAACTCCTTCGCCGACGCACCTTTGGCGATGATCGCCACCACGCCTTGTGCAAACGCCGCCCTCAGGGTGGTGACGTTGGCAAACATCGTGACCAGAATGATCGGCATCGTCGGGTAGCCACGCCGCACCCGGCTCAGCATCTTCAGCCCGTCAGCCTGCAAGTTGCCCGGCATGCAAAAGTCGGTGATCAACAGATCACAAGGCGTCGTGCACAGCAGGCTCAACAGGCTGTCGGGACCATCGGCCTCCCCCACCACCACACATGTCCGGTTCAGATCGACGAGCATCCGCAAGCCGATACGAACGACCGGATGATCGTCAGCAATGATTACGCGCATTGTCGGATTTATCCTGTTTGGTGACTGGAATGCGCGAAAAATAGCGCCGTCCTGTTCCCACCACAACTCCCGTTCCCGGCCGTAAAACCACTTCGCCCAATGTAATCGGGGGGGTGTTCTTTCTCCTATAAAACAAAAAGAACCGCCCTACGTTTGCAAACTACATCGGCCACACAGAAGGACTACAGACAACGCGATGCAAGAGGGCGATTTGTAGCCCGCAACACGTTTTCATACACCGGGCTGTTCGTTTTCGTATTAGTTGCATTCCGCCTGGCTACTTCGATCGATA
This sequence comes from Pseudomonas sp. BF-RE-22, assembly GCF_019956155.1. Lineage (NCBI taxonomy): Bacteria > Pseudomonadati > Pseudomonadota > Gammaproteobacteria > Pseudomonadales > Pseudomonadaceae > Pseudomonas > Pseudomonas sp. BF-RE-22. The sequence continues at coordinate 9,384 of NZ_JAHBDD010000021.1, forward strand.
GATTGCGCCCTGTCCATAACAGGGCAACTCCCAACAATCGTTCATCAAGGAAGAGCCAACACATGAACAAGCGTTTATCCCTTTTGACTGCTGCTTTGCTGCTGACCGGCGCCTCGTCGGCGTTCGCGGCGTCCAGTACTGACCTGACCGTAACGGGCCTCATCACTCCGGTGGCGTGCACACCCACCCTGTCCAGCAACTCCATTGATCTGGGCAAAATCTCGGTGAAAGACCTGAAGCCCAACAACCCGACACTAATCGACAAACGGACTTTGTCCATGTCCGTCAACTGCGACTCGACGATCCGGCTCGCATTGAACGCCATCGATAACCGGGCTGGCTCGGCTTTCGGTAGCGGCTTTGGTCTGGGTTTGATCAACGGCACCCAAAAGTTGGGTCAGTTCCAACTGACAATTCTTAACCCGATGGCCGACGGCGTTCAGGCCCAATCCATTGCCTCGTACGACGGCAATAACTGGTTCAAGGAGCCTTTCTGGGACGCGGGAATGTATATGTCAGTTGGTTCAATGGCTGACGCCAGTCAACCGATTACGGTCAAAGACCTGGTGCTGGATCTCCAAGTCAGCACCCAAATCGCCCGTACTGACGGGCTGGACCTGAGCAACGAAGTACCGATCGATGGTTCAGCCACTTTGGAAGTGAAGTACCTGTAATTCATCTCCATCAACGAGCAACGCCAGCCCCACGGCGTTGCACGCTCACTCAAAGGACGACCCATCATGGAAAGATGCTCCCTCGCTCTATTGACGCCCCTGTTGATCGCCTGCGCCCCCATGGCCTTCGCCGCCAGCAGCGCCGACCTGAGCGTCACCGGCCTGATCACCCCCAGCGCCTGCACACCCAGCCTGTCCGGTGGCGGCATCGTCGACCACGGCAAAGTGACGGTGAAAGACCTGAGACCGGACCAGCCCACGTCCCTGGAAAACGGCACGCTGTACCTGGAGGTGAATTGCGATGGCGCCACGCCATTTACCCTGACGACAATCGACAACCGCGAAGGCTCTTCCGCCTTCCACCCCAATAGTCACGGGCTGGGCGTCGTCAACGATGACCAGAACCTGGGCAGTGTCGCGTTCGGCCTGTTCGATACGGTGGCCGATGGCGCAGCGGTGAAAACCATCATCTCTCTCAACGACGGTGCCACCTGGCGAGTGTCTTCCTACCTGGGACACGCCGGCCGGACCGCGTTCGCGGCGTTGACCGACCTGAGCACACCGATCGCCATCAAGGATCTGCGTGCGCGGCTCACGGCGTTTACCACCATCGTCCGTGCGAACGACCTGACGCTGACCGACGAAATCCCCATCGACGGGCATGTCACCGTGCAGCTGAACTATTGATAGGCCGGCGTTCCCGGCTCCATTTTTTCGAATATTCAACGAGACACGTCATGACGATGTTTTCCAGAGTCACCCGTCATCTGTTCCATTCCGGCATCGGCGCATTCGCCCTGTTGCTGACTGCACAGGCTCAGGCCGACGGCATGGTGCCGAACACTTCCGTGGTCATCGTCAACGAGGCCGACGGCGAAGCGTCCGTGTCCGTGACCAACACCGATGCCCATCTGGCGTTGATGCACGTCACCCTCGAAGACATTGCCGAGGACAGCGAATCCCTGGTGTTCGTGACGCCGCCGCTGGCGCGCGTCGAAGCGGGCAAAACCCAATTGGTGCGCTTCATCCTGCAATCGGAAAAGCCCCTGCTCACCCAGCGTTTGAAGCGGGTGATCTTTGAAGGCATCCCCCAGGGCAAAGCCCCCGCCGAAGCCGGGCAGGCCCGAGTCGGCGTGACGGTGCGCCAGAACTTGCCGGTGATCCTGCACCCCAAAGGCCTGGCGCCCAATCGCACACCGTGGACCGACCTGAAATGGTCGCTGAAGGACGGCCAACTGACCGTGCGCAACGACACGCCTTATGTGGTCCGCCTGGGCCAGGAAGTGCAATTGTTGCCGGCGGCGGGCAACGCGATGTTGCCGAAAACCTACGTGCTGCCCGGTGAGCACATCAGCATCAAGGTGCCCGAAGGCGCCGCCACGCAGGTGCGCTTTCAACCGGCAACGGTCTACGGTTTTGCGGTGCCGCATTACGAGGCGCCCATCCGGTCCTGAACCACCCTGACGGCGTCATTCAGGAACGATGAGCGCCCATGTTTCAAGGCGACGGCCATCTGGCCGTTGCCACAGGCGTGCCTGTAACCGCACGCCGCAATAACCCAAGTGAACCCGATGAACACAGTATCGATTTACCGTGATGGCGAAGCCGTGCCCGTTATTCGGGCCGTTGCTCGCCCTTATCCATGGCGGCGGCAAACCACAGTGGCGTTGCTGCTGAGCAATGCGCTGATGATGCTCGACGCCCACGGTGAGACGCCGTTCGACAAGGACACGTTGCTGCAGCGCGGCATCGATCCGGCGCTGGCGACGTTGCTGATGCAGGCGCCGCAGTTCACGGCCGGCCGGCACCCGGTCACGCTCACCGTCAACGGTCAGCGCCATGGCCGGGTCGACGTCACGTTCAATCGCGAAGGGGCGTTGTGCTTCGATCGCGCGCTGCTCGATGCGGCGAACCTTAATGTGCCCGAGCTAACGCTGGAGGATGGTCAGTGCCACGATTTTCTTGGCAGCGCGCCGCAGGCCGTCATCGAACCGGACCCCGCGAACCTCGCCCTGTCGTTGATCGTGCCCACCGACGCGATACGCCCCACGGCCCGGGATTTTTCCGGTTATCAAACCGGGGGGATTGCCGGTTTGATCAACTACGACGTCACCGGTTTGCACAGCCGTTCAGGGGACAGTTCGAGCCGCTACGCCTCGGCCAACACCGAACTCGGTTTCAATGCCGGTGACTGGATCGTGCGTAGCCGTCAGGTACAGACCTGGCAGGACGACATCTCCCGCACCACGCACATTGCGGCCTACGCCCAGCGCACCTTCGCCAGTCAGGAAGCGGTGCTGCAGGCGGGTCAGATCAACCTCTACAACCCGGTGCTCGCCGGTGCGCAGATCACCGGCGTGCAAGTGCTGAACGAACAAGCGCTGCAGGTCGAAGGGCAAAGCGCGGTCATTGAAGGGATCGCCAACAGTCAGGCACAGATCGAGGTTCGCCAGAACGGCTCGCTGATCCATTCCACGGTGGTGCCCGCCGGCCCGTTCGCGCTCACCAATGTGCGGCGGCTCAACACGCGTTCAGACGTGGAAGTCACGATCAAGGAGGCCGATGGCAGCGAGCGCAGTTTTACCGTGCAGGCCGCGATGCTGGGGGTCAGTTTGCCTGCGCCCGGTTATTCGCTGGGGGCCGGTCAGGTGCGCAGCATCGGTGATTCACAGAGTGACGATCCCTGGGTGATCAGCGGCGGCTGGAGCGGTGCGCTCACCCCGCAAGTGTTGCTCAGCGCCGGCCTGACCGGCGCCGCCGACTATCGCGCGGCAGGCGCCAGCGTCGGCCTGCTGCCCTCGCCCGCCACCCAGGTGCAAGCCACGCTGACCGGCGCGCACGCCAGCGGCAAGCAAGCCAGTCAGGGATTTCAGGCGGACCTGAGCGTCTCGCACCGGTTGAGCGAACAGTGGGCGTTCAATGCCGGCAGCTCTTACCGAACACTCGGTTACCGGGAACTGGAAGAGGCGGTATTCGACAACACGTCCGACAACAGCAACTCCCGTTACCGCGATCAGCAAAGCGCGGCCCTGTCGTGGTCGCACCCATGGCTCGGCGCCTTCAGCAGCGGCTTCAGCCGTTCCAGTTCGTTCGACGGCCAAAGCAGCAGCCGCGCCCTCGCCTCCTGGGGCACCAGCATCGCTGGCGTGTCGGTCTCGGCAACCGCCGAATGGCAGGTCAGCGGCGCCAGCCGCAACGATGACAGCATCTACCTGAACCTCAGCATTCCGCTGGGCGAGAACCGCCGGGCGCGCACCTGGGTGCGCAGTTCCGCCGGCGAATACCGCAGCGGCGTGGGCTTGAGTGAACGGGTCAACGATCAACTGGGTTACCGGGTCGGCGTCGAACACGACACGCGCGACAAACAGGTGCAATCCACGGCCGGCGTTTCACTGCTGCCGCGCTACACCCAACTCGATCTCAACTACACCCGCGCCGACGACGAACGCTCCAGCTATCAGGCCAGCGCTCGCGGCGGCGCGGTGTTGCACGGCGGTGGTTTGACGCTGTCGCCGTACCCGGTGAGCGACACCTTTGCCCTGCTGTCGGTGGGCGACATGGGTTCGATCAAAGTGTCGACGCCCAGCGGTCCGGTGTGGACCGACTGGCAAGGTCAGGCGGTGATCCCGCAAGTGGCGGCGTACGGCCGCAGCCCGGTGGAAATCGACACCAAAACCCTGCCGCGCAACGCCGACATTCACAACGGGCTGGCGGTGATTTCGGCCGGTCGCGGCGCCGTCGACACCGTTGAATTTGGCATCACGATGACCCGTCGAGCCTTGCTCAAGGCCACCACCGCCAACGGCGCGCCCCTGCCGCGCGGGGCCGCCGTGAACACCGAGGACGGCGAGTTCGTGACCCTGGTGCAGGACGGCGGCCTGGTGTTTTTGCCCAACGTCCTCGACCACCGCGCGCTGTGGATCAGCGCGCCGGGGCTGGAGCGTTGCGAACTGCGCTTCGAACTGCCCGCCGACGCCGACACCAACGCGTACTACGAAACCGCCCCCGCCAAGTGCCGAGCCCTCTGAGGATGACTTCATGAACCTGTCACGCTATTTGCTGCTGACCCTCGCGCCGCTGGCACTGAGCGGATTCACGCCACTGGCCTCGGCGTCCACCGACGACTGTCAGTTCAACCTGAGCCAGCCGGTGCTCGATTACGGCTTGATGAACCGTGCGATCCGCCCCGATGCGGCAGCGGAACGACACCTCGGCGAGCGCCCGCTCAGCCTGACCCTGAGCTGTACGCAGCCCATCGACATGAGCCTGTTCTACCGGGCGATGGCCGCGACCGCCGAACGCTTTCACTTTGCCGAACGCGGCAGTTATCAGGTACGCATTCGCGACGCCGTGCTCGACGGCCAGTCGGTGGAGATCGGCTTGATTGCCGGGGCCGGTCAGCCACCGTCCGAAACGGCATCGAACCTGATCTGGCGACCGGAACACGGGATCGTGCCGGTGCAGGCCGGCGTGCCGGTACAGGGGCGCAGTTTTTCGGCGCAACTTGAGCTGACCGCCTGGGTTCAAGAGCAAGGCATGCAGGTGCGTGACGCGGTGACCTGGGAAGCGTTTGGGGTGTTCGATGCCATCGGCGCCGGACGCACCCGCGAGGCGACCTTGCGCGCCCGTTTCGCCCCGGCGGCCTGCGAGCCGGTGCTGTCCAACGGCGGCGTGATCGACTTCGGCACCCTGTCAAAAAAAGACCTCAATGCGGACAAGGACACGCGCCTGCCGCCCAGGTCGTTGACGCTGATGGTCGGCTGCGACGCGCCCGCTGCTTTCGCCTTGATCATGCATGACAACCGCTCAGGCTCCGCGACGCTCGACAGCGAGTTTTACTACGGCCTGGGCAAGGACAGTCGCGGCAACAGGATTGGCCAGTATTCACTGAACCTCGACCCGTCTGGCGCCAATGCCGACGGCTTCGCCCGCCTCTATCGAACCGACTCCAGCACCGCCGGCACCGCCTGGAACACCAGCAGCGCCAACCCGATCCCCATCGGCCAGACCCGTTACCTGGCGTTCACCGACAGCGCCGGCAGCAACGCCGGCCCGGTGCTGATCCAGAACCTCAGCACCACGGTGACCGTGGACGCCGTCATCGCCCCCACCAACAGCCTGGATTTGAGCACCGCCATCGAGCTCGATGGCGCGGGGACGATCGAGATTATTTACCTGTAACACCCAACCCGATCCTGCTGGATCCGGGGCGCACGTGAGCGGCTCGGGGCAGACAGGGCAATAACCATAAAAGTGAGTAAAAAATGATTAAAAAGTACTTTGCAGCACTTTCCGCCACTGCGTTGATAGGCGTTGCGCCTTATGCGCTGGCCGCGTCGAGCACTGATTTGACGGTGACGGGACTTATCACCCCGAACGCATGCACGCCGACGCTGTCCGATGGAGGGATCGTTGATCACGGCAAGCTTTCAGCCAAAGACCTGCATCTGGACAAGCCCACGCCACTGCCTACCAAGACACTGCAGCTCGCCGTGAACTGTGACGCAGCGACCGCGTTCAGGCTATTACCGACCGATAACAGACTCGGCACAGTAGGTGCTAACCACGATTTCGGCCTGGGCTTTATCAATGGTGATCAGAAGCTTGGCAGTTTCTATGTACGATTCATGGCACCCATGGCGGACGGTGTTGCTGTGCAGCCGTTGTGGTCCAATACCAATGGAAATACTTGGTCCACAGGCAATCTTGTGGAGCACAACATACTCTCGGCATTCGGTGCTGTAGGCGGCCCGGCCACGCCAATTGCCATCAAGGAACTACTGACAGACCTTAGGATCCGGACCGCAATTGCTCGCGCTGACTCACTGGACCTGACCAACGAAGTCGCTCTAGACGGTTCGGTCACCATCACCATGGCCTACCCATAACCCCGTAGCCGACCTTGTCCGAGGTCACGCTTCGGGCAAGGACTGATTCCGCTCACCAGACACAGCGAAACCTGTCCCATGAAAAAAATCCCACACGCCCTGACGATGGCGCTCATCGTCCTGACATCGCCGCTCACGTTCGCCGCCTCGTCGATGGACCTGACGGTGACAGGCCTCATCACCCCGAATGCTTGCACCCCAACATTGGCCGACGGCGGCAACATCGACATCGGTAAAGTCCCTGTAAAGAACCTCAATCCAATCGCAAACACGGAAGTGGGCAACCACTACATGTCGTTCAACGTGAACTGCGATGCACCGGTCGTCTTCGCCGTGAAGTCCATCGACAACAGACCCAATACAAACATATCTTCCCCTCTTTTTTTTGGCGTGGGCTTGACCCCCGCAGACGAAAAGCTGGGTTACTTCTGGCCATACGTCGCCAACCTGCAAGCGGACGGTCTGCGTGCAGACGCTATTCGATCGAGTGACGGCGGAGGAAGCTGGACCCGCGCCACCACCATCAACTCGAATGAACTTCTGGCAACAAGCACTATCGGCAACACCACCCCCATAGCAGTAAAAGATCTCTCAATGCTTCTGTGGATCAATACCTTCATTGCTCGCGCCGATAGCCTGACTCTGACTGAGGAAGTGCCCATCGATGGCTCCATGACGCTTGAAATCAAGTACCTCCCCTGAGTCAACGCGCTGAGCCGCTCGAACGACAGTTTCGGTAAAGGGACCGGCTCAGCGCCGACAGGTGCCTTTGGCTCCGCAGGCTCCCGGCACAGGCAGAAAAAACAATGAAAAGGATTTTCACAAATGAATCGTTACTTCGCTGTCTTCGCGACAACCTTGCTCATCAGCACCACCCAACACACCTTCGCGGCGTCCACCGTTGACCTGACCGTCAAAGGCACCCTCACCCCGCTCGCCTGCACACCGATGCTGTCCAACAACGGCCTCGTCGACTACGGAAAAATCTCCCGGCAGGACCTCAGCGTCGACAAACGCACGCGACTGCGCGACCAGACGCTCGACCTCACTATTCAGTGCAATGCGCCCGCGCGCTTTGCCTTGCTGATGCGAGACAACCGCGACGGCTCGGCAATCGTCAACAGCGAGATTTACTACGGCCTGAACCACGACCACAGCCACAATAAAATCGGCTTGTATTCACTGAACTTCGATCCGGCCAGCACCGTGGTGGACGACCTGACGCAGGTCTATCGAACTGATTCCACCACGGGCGGCAAGGCCTGGAGTTCGTCGAACAGCCAGGCCATTCCGATTGGCGCCCGAAGTTATCTCGGATTCACTGACATTGCCGGGAGCAGCGCCGGCCCGATTGCCATCCGCACGCTGACCAGCCGGGTGACGGTGGAAACGGTCATCGCGCCCACCTCCGAGCTGGACCTCAGCACGGAGGTGCAGCTCGACGGTTCGGCAACGCTGGACGTTGTTTACCTGTAGTCAGACCTTTTCGCTGACCACCTGCACGTACAGCGAACGCCCGGCACCGAGGCCGGCAAGGATGGCGCCGAGGCCGATCACAGCGAAGATCCAGCCCACGGCATTCCAGCCGCCGGTCCAGTCATGCACGATGCCGACCGCGAACGGCCCCATGGACGCCAGGGTGTAACCGAAGCCCTGGGCCATGCTCGACAGGTTGGCCGCCACGTGCGAGTCCCGCGAGCGCAAGACAATCAGGGTCAACGCCAGGCTGAACGTTCCGCCCTGCCCCAGGCCGAGCAGGATCGCCCAGCCCCACAGGCCTTCGATGGGTGCATAAAGGCAACCGAACAGACCGCCGAGGGTCAGCGCCATGACGATGACGATCGCCAGGCGCTGATCCTTGCCGCGCGTCGCCAACCACGGTGCGGCCAGCGAACTGGCGAGTTGAACGATCACCGAACCCGACAGCACCAGGCCGGCCTGGGTTGGCGTCAGGCCGCGACCGATCAGGATCGATGGCAACCAGCCGAACACGATGTACGCCAACGAAGATTGCAGGCCCATGTACAAGGTCACTTGCCAGGCCAACGGGTCACGCAACAGACCGCGAACCCGGTAAGCCACGTTGTGGGAGCCGTGTTTCTGACCGACTTGCGGCAACCAGAACATCGCCGCCACCAGCGCCGGAATCACCCAGAAGCCAAGGCCCAATGCCCAGCTCTTGTCGAAGTGTTCGCTCAACGGCACGGTTGCGCCCGCCGCCATCGCCGCGCCCAGGCACAGGGCCATGGTGTAGACGCCGGTCATGGTCCCGGCGTGTTTGGCGAAGTCGCGTTTGACAATGCCTGGCAGCAGAACGCCGATCACGCCGATGCTCGCACCGGCCAGCACACTGCCGCCAAACAGGCCGATTTCACCGAACGAACTGCGCAGAATGATCCCGCCAGCCAATGTCAGAAGGATGCCCAACACCACGCGCTCAGCGCCGAAACGTCGCGCCAGAATCGGCGCCAACGGCGCAAAAAGGCCGAGGCACAGCACTGGCAACGTCGTCAGCAAACCGGCCTGCGCCGCCGACAGGCCCAGGCTTTTCGAGACCTCGCTGAGCATCGGCGCCATACTCGACAGCGCCGGACGCAAGTTCAGCGCGACCAGAATCAGCCCCAGCAACAACAGCCACGGTCGGCGCAGGATTGGCTGGCTTTGCTGGACCTGTTCGTCATCGGCCTCGGCGTCGATCAGCAGCTCTTCGAGCTCCGCCGTGCGTTTGGCTTCGGTGATCGTGCTGTGGCTGCTGGACATGGCGTTCTCGGTTTCAAGGTTCATTGATCAACTGCCTCGACAAGGCTTTCGCGCGTTCCGGGTCGCGTTGCTCGACGGCATCGAGCAGTTCGATATGCAGGTCGAACACTTCCTGGCGGCGTGGCGTGATGCTCAAGGTCTGGCGCAGTTGTGCACCAACGACGCTGGAGAAATAGCGATACAACTCGCTGAGAGTGGGGTTGTGCGCGGCGTCAACCAGACGACGGTGAAACACCAGGTCGCAGGCGATGTAGCTGTCGAGATCGCCGTGGTAGTGATCGCCGCTGACGTTGAGCGCTTCGCGCAAGGCCACGAGGTCTTCGTCGGTCCTGCGCAGCGCGGCAAGGCCGATGGCCTCGACTTCAAGGATGTGCCGGGTTTCCCTGGCCTGCTCAAGCGAGCAGCGCGACAACGCTTTCAGGGTGTCCAGCGGATCGATCACCGCCCGCAGATAGCTGCCGTCGCCCTGACGGATTTCGATCAAACCGGAAAACGCCAACACGCGCATGGCTTCGCGGACAGTGTTGCGGCTGATGCCCAATTCGGCAGACAGCTCGGGTTCGGTGGGCAGGCGCTGACCGACAGACCAGACGCCTTCGGTGATACGCAGGCGCAACTGGTCCAGAGCCTGATCAACCAGGGAACGTTTAATGAGTGGAGACATGTCTGACATAAGATTCGCCCTTTCATCCAATCATAGGATGAATTTTTTGACATGTTAGTCAGCATCACCCCACAGGGCAAACGGTTTACACAAACCCTGTAGGAGCCGGCTTGCCGGCGATACGGTCTGATATCCAACATGGGTATCGCCCGACCCACCGCCATCGCCAGCAAGCCGGCTCCTACAATTTCGCGTTCGGCTCGCCATTTCGCACACGACACACCCCCTGTAGGAGCCGGCTTGCTGGCGATTCGGTCTGACATCCAACATAGGTTTCGCCTGACACCCCGCTATCGCCAGCAAGCCGGCTCCTACAGGGATCGAGGTGTGTTTCTTCGGGCAAAAAAAAACCCGGAACAGCGTCCGGGTTTTTTCACTGCCTGGCTTCGATCAATGCAGGATCTGGCTCAGGAACAGTTTGGTGCGTTCGTTCTGCGGATTGTCGAAGAAGTCGTTTGGCGCGGCCTGTTCAACGATTTCGCCCTTGTCCATGAAGATCACGCGGTTGGCCACGGTGCGGGCGAAGCCCATTTCGTGGGTCACGCAGAGCATGGTCATGCCGTCTTCGGCCAGACCGATCATGGTGTCCAGCACCTCTTTCACCATTTCCGGGTCAAGGGCCGAAGTCGGTTCGTCGAACAGCATGATTTTCGGTTTCATGCACAGCGCGCGGGCAATCGCCACACGTTGTTGCTGACCGCCGGACAGTTGCCCCGGGAATTTATGCGCCTGCTCCGGAATGCGTACGCGTTCCAGGTAATGCATGGCGATTTCTTCGGCCTGGCGCTTGGGCATCTTGCGCACCCACATCGGCGCCAGGGTGCAGTTCTGCAGGATGGTCAGGTGCGGGAACAGGTTGAAGTGCTGGAACACCATGCCGACTTCACGGCGGACCGTTTCGATCTGCTTGAGGTCGTTGGTCAGCTCCACGCCATCGACCACGATGCGGCCCTGCTGGTGTTCTTCCAGGCGGTTGAGGCAGCGAATGGTCGTCGATTTACCGGAACCCGACGGGCCGCACAGGACGATACGCTCGCCCTGTTTGACGTTCAGGTTGATGTCTTTCAATACGTGGAACTGGCCGTACCACTTGTTCACGCCCTGCATCTGAATAATGCCTTCAGGGCTCACAGGCTTTTTGATTGCTTCGCTCATTACAGAACTCCTAACGCTTGTGGCCAGTGTCGAGCTTGCGTTCCAGATGCATGGAATAGCGCGACATACCAAAACAGAAAATCCAGAACACCAGGGCCGCGAACACATAGCCTTCAGTGGCCATGCCCAACCATTTCGGGTCGGCGGCGGCTTGTTTGACGCTGTTGAGCAAGTCGAACAGGCCGATGATGATCACCAGGCTCGTGTCCTTGAACAGCGCAATGAAGGTGTTGACGATGCCAGGGATTACCAGCTTCAGGGCTTGCGGCAGAATCACCAGGCCCATGCTGCGCCAGTAACCGAGGCCCATCGCCGCAGCCGCTTCGTACTGACCTTTTGGAATCGCTTGCAGACCGCCGCGCACCACTTCAGCCACATAGGCCGACTGGAACAGGATCACGCCGATCAGCGCCCGCAGCAGTTTGTCGAAGTTCATGCCTTCAGGCAGGAACAACGGCAGCATCACCGAGGACATGAACAGCACCGTGATCAACGGCACGCCGCGCCAGAATTCGATGAAGGTCACGCAGACCACGCGAATCGCCGGCATGTTCGAACGACGGCCCAGCGCCAGCACAATGCCCAGCGGCAACGCACCGGCAATACCGACAGTGGCGATCACCAGGGTCAGCATCAGGCCGCCCCATTGGCTGGTCGCCACTTGGGTCAGACCGAAAACGCCACCATGCAACAGGCACCAGGCAATGATCGGATACAGCACCAGGAAGCTCAGGCCATACACGGCTTTACGGTGAAAGCGCGAGATGAACAATGGCGCCACGCCGATCACCGCCAGCCACACGGTCAGGTCCACGCGCCAGCGCAGGTCCATCGGGTAGTAGCCGTACATGAACTGGCCAAAACGCTGCTGAATGAACACCCAGCAGGCGCCTTCCTTGGTGCAGTCGGCGCGGGTGGTGCCGACCCAGTTGGCGTCGATGATTGCCCATTCCAGGATCGGCGGGACAATCAGGTAAATCAGATAGAACGCAAACAGGGTCAGCAGGGTGTTGAGCCAGCTGGAGAACATGTTTGCGCGCATCCATGCGACCACACCGATGCTGCTGCTCGGTGGAGGCATGTCAGGCTTGAAAGTATGAGTACTCATGCGCTTTTCCTTACCGCTCGATCAGCGCAATGCGCTTGTTGTACCAGTTCATCAGCAGGGAAATGCTGATACTGATCGCCAGGTACACGCTCATGGTGATGGCAATTACTTCGATCGCCTGCCCGGTCTGGTTCAGCACCGTACCGGCAAACAACGAGACCATCTCCGGATAACCGATACCGGCCGCCAGCGAAGAGTTTTTCGCCAGGTTCAGGTATTGGCTGGTCAGCGGCGGAATGATCACGCGCAGTGCTTGCGGGATGATCACTTTGCGCAGCGTCGGACCGTTACGCAGACCCAGCGAGTGTGCCGCTTCGGTCTGGCCGTGGCTGACCGACTTGATGCCCGAACGCACGATCTCGGCGATGAACGCCGCGGTGTACACGGTCAGGGCCAGGGTCAGTGCCAGCAGTTCCGGGATCAGCACCCAGCCACCGACAAAGTTGAAGCCTTGCAGCTTGGGCATTTCCCAGTGCACGGGTGCACCGAAGATCAACGCGCACAGCGCCGGGATCGCAAAGAACAGCGCCAGGCCAACCCAGAACTTGTGGAACGGCACACCGGTCGCTTCGAAGCGTTTGGTGGCCCAGCGGCTCATCAGCACGATCGCGACAATGGCCACGACGATGCTGATCACAAACGGCCAGAAACCGTCCGCCATCAACGCTGCCGGCATGTTCAGGCCGCGGCTGCTGACGAAGAAGGTGTCGCCGAAGTTATGGCTGTTGCGTGGCCCCGGCATGGTCAGGAACACCGCGAAGTACCAGAACAGGATTTGCAGCAGCGGCGGAATGTTGCGGAAGACTTCCACATAAACAGTCGCCAGCTTGCTGATGATCCAGTTCTTCGACAGCCGTGACACGCCGACGATGAACCCGAGGATTGTCGCCAGGATCACGCCGATGAAGGTCACCAGCAGCGTGTTGAGCAGGCCGATGACAAACACCCGGGCATAACTGTCCGATTCGGTGTAGTCGATCAAGTGTTGAGCGATGCCGAAACCGGCACTGCGCTCCAGAAAGTCGAAACCGGAGGTAATGCCCCGGTGTTGAAGGTTGGTCTGCGTGTTGTCGAACAGGTACCAGCCCATCGAGACCACCGCCACAATGGTGATGATCTGAAATAGCCACGCACGCACTTTGGGATCGCTGAGGCTGAGCCTCTGCTTTGGTGCGCCGATTGAATTTTGCATGAAGTGCCCCGGATGTAATGGAACAGAACATCACCCGGTGGTTGGCCCACCGGGTGATAGAACCATCAGCGCACTGGTGGTGCGTATTGAATGCCGCCGTTGTTCCACAGAGCGTTCAGCCCGCGGTCGATGGCCAGCGGAGTGTCCTTGCCGAGGTTTTTCTCGAACACTTCACCGTAGTTACCGACTTGCTTGACGATCTGCACGACCCAGTCTTTCTTCACTTTCAGGTCTTTGCCGTATTCACCGTCGGTACCCAGCAGACGAGCGACGTCCGGGTTCTTGGTGCCTTTGGCTTCAGCTTCGACGTTTTTCGAAGTGATGCCGGCTTCTTCAGCGTTGAGCATGGCGTAGCCAGTCCAGCGCACGATGGCCAGCCACTCGTCGTCGCCATTACGTACGACCGGGCCCAGAGGCTCCTTGGAGATGGTTTCCGGCAGAACGGTGTAGTCGTTCGGGGTCGCCAGCTTGCTGCGTTGTGCGTAGAGCTGGGATTTGTCGGAGGTCAGCACGTCGCAACGACCGGATTCCAGCGACTTGGCGCTTTCATCGGAGGTGTCAAAAGTGATTGGGGTGTATTTCAGACCGTTGCCGCGGAAGTAGTCGGAAACGTTCAGCTCGGTGGTGGTACCGGCTTGAATGCAGATGGTGGCGCCGTCGAGCTCTTTGGCGCTTTTCACGCCCAGAGTCTTGCTGTTTACCAGGAAACCGATGCCGTCGTAGTAAGTGATGAAACCAGGGAATTTCAGACCCATGCCCGAATCACGGGAGCTGGTCATGGTGGTGTTGCGCGACAGGATGTCGATTTCGCCAGACTGCAGCGCGGTGAAGCGCTCTTTGGCGTTCAACTGACTGAACTTGACCTTGGTCGCGTCGCCGAAGACGGCAGCGGCCACAGCGCGGCAGTAGTCAGCATCGATACCGACGATCTTGCCATTGGCGTCCGGAACCGAGAAACCAGGCAGGCCATCGCTGACGCCGCACTGTACGAAACCTTTCTTCTGCACTGCATCCAGGGTTGCACCCGCCTGAGCGAACCCGCTGACACCGAGTACTGCGGCTGCAGACACGATAGCCAGGGTGGATTTCAACATCTTCATTCAAACCTCCAGTTTTGCTCTTGTTGTGTCGGAGCTTGAGTCCAGTCGCACCCTTATGAGGCGTAGTTGACCCGTGTTGGTTTTTTTTGGGGTCAACCGACGTAGGACCTGCGCTATGAGTCTAGTAGGAGAAAATCCAAATCATGGACCACTCACTTCTCACCAATCGGCCGAACGGGCTGTAGCCCTTTCACGTTCGCGAAGCCCGTAGCGGCCACTGGCGAACATCCATCACCGGATTTTTTGCTATCCCACCACGAACAATGGCCTGATAGTGTTACCGACAGGCGTGGGATTTTTCGTACAGGCTTCCTATAGCAAAGCCCGTACCAGACCGCTCGCCAAAGCGTTTAAGGGACAGGTCAATAGCAAAACTTGTAGCCTTGCGACATCTTCTTAACGGATCAACCAGACGCGCACTCATCTCTCGCACTCAATGAGAGCGCACGCACACAATTGGAGCAGCCATGACCGAGCCCTTGATTCTTGAACCCGTCAAGCCCGCAGACGCCTGCGTTATCTGGCTGCACGGGCTGGGCGCCGACCGTTACGACTTCCTGCCGGTGGCCGAAGCGTTACAGGAAACCCTGCTGAGCACTCGCTTCGTTCTCCCTCAGGCACCGACCTGCGCCGTCACCATCAACGGTGGCTACGAGATGCCGAGCTGGTACGACATATTGGCCATGAGCCCTGCACGCGCGATCAACCGCGAGCAGCTGGAAGCGTCGTCGGACCGGATCATCAAATTGATCGAAGTACAGCGAGCCGGCGGAATAGACGCTTCGCGAATTTTCCTGGCAGGTTTTTCCCAGGGCGGCGCCGTGGTGTTCCACACCGCATTTCTGAAATGGCAGGGGCCGCTGGGTGGCGTACTTGCCCTCTCTACTTATGCACCGACTTTCAGCGAAGGACTGGAGCTTTCGGCCAGCCAACAGCGGATTCCGGTGTTGTCGTTACACGGTCAGTACGATGACGTGGTGCAAAACTCGATGGGACGGACCGCCTACGAGTATTTAAAGCAGCATGGTGTCACCGTGACATGGCAGGAATACCCAATGGGTCACGAAGTGTTACCCGAGGAGATTCGCGACATCGGCACCTGGCTCGGCGAGCGCTTGCGTTAACGGCTCAGCTGAAAAACAGCCCATTGATCCATCCCCCTACGCCGCGCCCGATTCTTGCATTACACTGGCCGCCGTATATTCCTTAACCAATTGATGAGATGACCGTGCTCAAAGCACTCAAGAAAATGTTCGGTAAAAGCGAGACTGAGCAGCTCGCGCCAGTCTCCAGCGCTCCGTCTCACAGCCCCAGCCACCGCACCGACGGTAATCAGCCTGGCCGGACCGCCCCCGTAGCGGCACCGAAACAAGAGCCTGTGGCGACACCGGCCGTCCAGCCTGTTGAAGCGGCGGCTGCCGAGCAACCACACAGCGAAGCGCCGAAGCCCGCCAAACCGCGTCGTGAACCCAAGCCAAAAGCGCCGGTCATCCCCTGGAAACTCGAAGACTTCGTCGTCGAACCCCAGGAAGGCAAAACCCGATTCCACGATTTCAAACTTGCCCCGGAACTGATGCACGCCATCCAGGACCTCGGCTTCCCGTATTGCACGCCGATCCAGGCTCAGGTGCTGGGCTTCACCCTCGCGGGCAAAGACGCCATCGGTCGCGCCCAGACCGGCACCGGCAAAACCGCCGCGTTCCTGATTTCGATCATCACCCAGTTGCTGCAAACCCCGCCGCCGAAAGAGCGCTACATGGGTGAGCCTCGGGCGCTGATCATCGCGCCGACCCGTGAACTGGTGGTGCAGATCGCCAAGGACGCCGCCGACCTGACCAAGTACACCGGCCTCAACGTCATGACGTTTGTCGGCGGCATGGACTTCGACAAGCAGCTCAAGCACCTCGAAGCGCGTCATTGCGACATCCTCGTCGCCACCCCGGGCCGCCTGCTCGACTTCAACCAGCGCGGCGACGTGCACCTGGACATGGTCGAAGTCATGGTCCTGGACGAAGCCGACCGCATGCTCGACATGGGCTTCATCCCGCAAGTGCGTCAGATCATTCGCCAGACGCCGCCGAAGAACGAGCGCCAGACGTTGCTGTTCTCCGCGACCTTCACCGACGACGTGATGAACCTCGCCAAGCAATGGACCACCGACCCGTCGATCGTCGAGATCGAGGCGCAGAACGTGGCCAGCGAAAACGTCGAGCAGCACATCTACGCGGTGGCCGGTGCCGACAAATACAAACTGCTCTACAACCTGGTCAACGACAACGGTTGGGAGCGGGTGATGGTCTTCGCCAACCGCAAGGATGAAGTGCGGCGCATCGAAGAACGCCTGGTGCGTGACGGCGTCAATGCCGCGCAATTGTCTGGCGATGTGCCGCAGCACAAGCGCATCAAGACCCTGGAAGGTTTCCGCGAAGGCAAGATCCGCGTGTTGGTAGCCACCGACGTAGCCGGTCGTGGCATTCACATCGACGGCATCAGCCACGTGATCAACTTCACCCTGCCGGAAGTCCCGGACGACTACGTGCACCGTATCGGTCGTACCGGCCGTGCCGGCGCCGATGGCGTGTCCATCAGTTTTGCCGGTGAAGACGACTCCTACCAGCTACCGTCCATCGAGGCGCTGCTGGGTCGCAAAATCAGCTGCGAAACCCCTCCGACGCATCTATTGCGGGCGGTTGAGCGCAAGCGTCCGTAACAGAGGGTCGCCATAAAAGAAGCGCAGCCGGCAACGGACTGCGCTTTTTTTTCGTTCGTCGTTTTTTTTCAACAGGAGCTTGCCCGGCAGAACTAAAAGTCCATAATGGACAAATTAGTTTACTTGCCATTCCCGGAGCCGACCATGTCCAGCACGCCCTATGTGATCACCCAACCCCAGGCCCGCGAACTGCTGGCACAGGTCGACGTTCCGCAGATCCTGCGCAAGCTGTTCCGCGACCTGGCGGCCGGGCAAGCGGTGCAGCCGGCGCAACAACTGGTGGAGTTTCCCAAGGGCGCCGGCGATTTCATCAATTACTTGGGCGTGCTGGCCGAAGACGGGGTTTACGGGGTCAAGACCTCGCCTTACATCGTCCGCGAACAAGGCCCATTGGTGACCGCATGGACTTTGCTGATGTCGATGCAGACCGGCGAGCCGCTGCTATTGTGCGACGCCGGCGAACTGACCACCGCGCGCACCGCCGCGACAACCGCGGTGGCGGTCGATGCCCTCGCCCCGCTGAATGCAAACCGCCTGGCGATCATCGGCAGCGGCAAGGTCGCGCTGGCACACCTGCATTACGTCAAAGGCCTGCGCGACTGGGAAAGCATCCACCTTTTCTCGCCGAACCTGAGCAACCTCAGCCCTGAAGCCGTGGCGCAGATCAAAAGCCTCGACCCACGGCTGACCCTTGTCGACACGCGCGAAGCGGCCGTTCAGGACGCTGACGTGATAATGCTGTGCACGTCGTCCGCCGGCCCGGTGATCGACCCTTCCAGCCTGACCAAACCGGCGTTGATCACGTCCATCAGCACCAACGCACCGCGTGCCCATGAAGTGCCGCCGCAGAGCCTCAATGACATGCAGGTGTTCTGCGACTATCGTCTGACCACGCCGGGCTCGGCGGGTGAAATGCTGATTGCCGGCGAACAGCACGGCTGGGACGCAAGCGCCATCGTCGGCGACCTGCCGGGCTTGATCAGCGAAAAAGTCCAGCGCCCCGGCTATGACCGTCACGTGTTCTTCCGCTCCATCGGCCTGGGCCTGGAAGACATCGCACTGGCCAATGCCATCTACCGCCTGAAACCCTGACACCACCCCTGTAGGAGCGAGGCTTGCCCGCGAAGGCGGTGTGTCATTAAACATATATTGAGAATGACACACCGCCTTCGCGGGCAAGCCTCGCTCCTACAGGGGGCACCGACACTATTGGCATTTGCGCTCGACAGGAGACATTCATGAGCCAGGCAGACTTCATCATCATCGGCGGCGGGATCGCCGGCGCTTCCACCGGTTTCTGGCTGTCGCAGCACGCCCGAGTGATCGTGCTCGAACGCGAATCCCATCCGGCCTACCACTCCACCGGACGCTCGGCGGCGCTGTTCACCGCCGCTTACGGCACACCGCAGGTCCGAGCACTGACCCAGGCCAGCCGCGATTTCTTCGACGCCCCGCCTGCCGGTTTCTGCGAACACCCGCTGCTGACCCCGCGCGGCGAAATGACCGTGGACTTCACCGGCGACCCGGCCGAGCTCAACAACCAATACCTGAGCGCCAAAGCCACGGTGCCAGAGATGCAACTGCTCAGCGCCGACGAGGCCTGCGCGCGTTTGCCGATCCTGCGCCGGGAAAAAGTCCACGGCGCGATCTACGATCCGACCGCCAGCGACATCGACACCGACGCCTTGCACCAGGGTTACCTGCGTGGCATCCGACGCAATAAAAGTGAAGTGCATACCGACACTGAAGTCCTGAGCCTGACCCGCGACGGCGAAGGTGTGTGGCAGGTTCAAACCAACGGCCAGACCTTCAGCGCCCCGGTCATCATCAACGCTGCCGGCGCCTGGGCCGACAAGATCGGCGAACTGGCCGGCGCGAAACCGCTGGGCCTGCAACCGAAGCGCCGTGCAGCATTCATCTTCGCCGGGCCGGAAGGCGCGGACATCCACCATTGGCCGATGCTGGTCAGCCTCGACGAGTCGTTCTACATGAAGCCGGACGCCGGCATGTTCCTTGGCTCGCCGGCCAACGCCGACCCGGTTGAACCACACGACGTGCAGCCCGAAGAACTGGACATCGCCATGGGCATCTACCAGATCGAAGAAGCCACCACCCTGACCATCCGCCGCCCGACCCGCACCTGGGCCGGCCTGCGCAGCTTCGTCGCCGATGGCGATTTGCTGTCCGGTTTCGATCTGCAGGTGCCGGGGCTGTTCTGGGTTGCGGCGCAAGGCGGTTACGGCATCCAGACTTCGCCCGCCATGGGCCAGGCCAGCGCCGCGCTGGTACGCGGCGAAGCACTGCCCGAGCAACTCAAGCGTTTTGGCCTGGACGCCGGGATGCTGTCCCCTGCTCGCCTGGGCTGACCGGCGTCCTCAGGTGACGTGTCGACACGATTACGGCAAACTTCCAGCGCCCTTTTTGCAGGGCGCTGACGCTGCCTGGAGCTCCATTGTATGAACGCACCTGTAAAAGACCCGGCCCTGGACAACTTCCGCGCGATCGCCGATGCCATCGCTACGTTGTTCTTCCCCCACGCCGAGGTGGTGCTGCACGATCTGCGCACACAGAAAGTCGACTACATCGCCAACAACCTGTCGAAACGGGAAGTGGGTGACGACTCGGCGCTGGAAGACATGCTCAGCGATGACATCAGCGAACGGAACATCGGGCCGTACGAAAAGTTGAATTGGGATGGTCAGAAAATTCGCAGCCTGAGCAGCGTGCTGCGCGACAGCGACGGTCATCCGCTGGCGGTGCTGTGCATCAACCTGAATATTTCACTGTTCGAAAATGCCAAGGCCGCGCTGGACTTGTTCCTGTCGCCGAGCAAGCTGATCCCGCAACCGGACTCACTGTTCCGCGATGACTGGCAGGAGCGCATCAATACCTTCCTTCACGGCTGGCTGCGCGAACGTCAGCTGAGCCTGAACCTGCTGACCCGCGACCACAAACGCGAACTGGTGCTGGCCCTGCACGCCGAAGGCGCCTTCAAAGGCAAAAGCGCCTCGAACTATGTGGCCAACGTGCTGAACATGGGACGGGCGACGGTGTACAAACACCTGAAGGAATTGAAAGGCTGAAACACCCCGGATTACCAGCGACACACGCCCTGTAGGAGCACGGCTTGCCGGCGAAGGCGATTTCAAAGACGCCATCGCCAGCAAGCCAGCTCCTACAAGGTTCCGTGCAAACCACACGATGTTGCCCCCCCCAAAAAACCTGTAGGAGCCAGCTTGCTGGCGATAGCGATCTTGAAGACGCCATCGCCGGCAAGCCAGCTCCTACAAGGTTCCGTGCAAACCACACGATGTTGAGCCCCCCCAAAAACCTGTAGGAGCCAGCTTGCTGGCGATAGCGATCTTGAAGACGCCATCGCCGGCAAGCCGGCTCCTACAAGGTTCTGCGCCAGTCACACAACTCTGATGCGTCCCCCAATCTGTAGGAGCACGGCTTGCCGGCGAAGGCGATCTTGAAGACGCCTTCGCAGGCAAGCCTTGCTCCTACGGGTTTGTGTTTATTCCAACGCCGAAGCCGGGCCGAAGAACTCGTAGCGGCTTTGCTTCTCCGGTACACCCAAGGCTTTCAGGTGACGCTTCACCGCCGCCATGAAGCCTTTAGGCCCCAGGAAGTACGCATCCAGATCGCGTTGTTGCGGCAACCACTCACCCAGTTGCTCCTGACTCAACAACCCGACCTTGTGCGCCGCCGGGCTCACGCCGTCATCTTCGTCGTAGCAGTAGAAACGCTTGAGTTGCGGGTGACGCTCGGCCAATCCATCAATCCAGTCACGGAACGCGTGAACGCTGCCATTGCGTGCACAGTGGATAAAATGCACCGGCCGCTTGGTTTCCAGCGCCGCTTCGAGCATGGCCAGGGTCGGGGTAATACCGACGCCGCCGCTGATCAGCACCAACGGTTTATCGCTGTCGCTCAGGGTGAATTCGCCCGATGGCGGGAACAACTGAATGCTGGCGCCTACGTGCAGTTGATCATGCAAATGGTTCGAGGCGCGGCCACCGTGTTCACGCTTGACGCTGATGCGGTACTGGCCTTTGTTCGCCAGGGCCGACAGCGAATAGTTACGACGAATCTCTTCGCCATCGAGGATCAGTTTCATGCCGATGTACTGGCCGGGTTCTGCCGCGAGGATCGGACCTTTGTCTGCCGGCTCGAAGTAGAACGAAATGATTTCCGCGCTTTCCTCGACCTTGGCCGCAACGATGAACTCCCGCGCACCGCGCCAGCCGCCCGGGGCCTGTTCTTTCTGGTCGTAGATGCTGGTTTCAGCGCCGATCAGGATCTCGGCCAGTTGACCGTACGCCGCGCCCCAGGCGCTCATCACTTCCGGTGTGGCAATCTCTTCACCCAACACTTCGGAAATCGCACGCAACAGGCAGGTGCCGACAATCGGGTAGTGTTCCGGGAGGATTTGCAGCGCCACGTGCTTGTTGATGATTTTGGCCACCAGGTCGCCCAATTGGTCGAGCTGATCGATGTGGCGCGCATACATCAACACGCCGTTGGCCAGGGCGCGAGGTTGATCACCGGTGGCCTGGTGCGCCTGGTTGAACAGCGGGCGGACTTCCGGGTATTCGGAGAGCATCATGCGGTAAAAATGCGTGATCAATGCTTCGCCGCCGCTTTCCAGCAACGGTACAGTGGATTTGACGATTGCACGGTCTTGAACGCTAAGCATAAGGTGACTCCTGGACGACTTGGTTTTCTAACTGCTTTCCCTATGCATATCAGTTTCCGTGCCAGTTATTTAATCTTTATAAATCAATAAGTTAAAAACATTCTAGTCATAACGACACCCCCTGACTTATAGTCATACCGACTACACGGAGTCACTATGACTGCAAAATCCCTGCTCACCACACTGCTTCCCCTGGTCTCGGACCTGTCCCGCGAACTCCCCGAGGGCGAGCGCTATCGGCGCCTGCTCGAAGCCATGCGCGCCTTGCTCCCCTGCGACGCCGCCGCGCTGCTGCGCCTCGATGGCGAGTGGCTGGTGCCGCTGGCCGTCGACGGCTTGAGCACCGACACCCTCGGCCGACGCTTCAAGGTCAGCGAACACCCTCGCTTCGAAGCCCTGCTCAGCAGCCCCGGCCCGACCCGTTTCGCCGCCGACAGCGACATGCCCGATCCTTATGACGGACTGGTCGATGGCCTCGACGATCACCTTGAAGTCCATGACTGCATGGGTTGCCCGCTGTTTATCGACGAACGTCCGTGGGGTTTGCTGACCCTCGACGCCCTCGACCCGGAACGCTTGGAACCGATCGAACTGGACGCCCTGCAAGCCTTCGCCAGCCTTGCCGCCGCCACGGTCAATGCCGCCGAGCGCATCGAACGGCTGGCCAATCGTGTCGAAGACGAGCATCAACGCGCCGAGGTGTACCGACAGGCCAGCGGCCAGCAGAACCGCGAAATGATCGGTCAGAGCAAGGCCCACAAACGCTTGGTCGAAGAGATCAGCCTGGTCGGCGGCAGTGACCTGACCGTGTTGATCACCGGCGAAACCGGGGTCGGCAAGGAACTGGTGGCTCAGGCGATTCACGCCGCCTCGCCCCGGGCCGACAAGCCGATCATCAGCCTCAACTGCGCCGCGCTGCCGGACACGCTGGTGGAAAGCGAACTGTTCGGCCATGTGCGCGGCGCCTTCACCGGGGCAACCAGCGACCGTCGCGGCAAATTCGAACTGGCCAATGGCGGCACGCTGTTTCTCGATGAAGTCGGCGAACTGTCGCTGACGGTGCAGGCCAAATTGCTGCGCGTGCTGCAAAGCGGTCAATTGCAGCGGCTGGGTTCGGACAAAGAACACCAAGTCGATGTGCGGCTCATCGCCGCGACCAACCGTGACTTGGCCGAAGAAGTGCGCAGTGGCCGTTATCGTGCCGACTTCTACCACCGGTTGAGCGTTTACCCGCTATTGGTGCCGGCCCTGCGGGATCGCGGGCGGGATGTGCTGCTGCTCAGCGGTTTCTTCCTGGAGCAGAACCGTTCGCGCATGGGCCTCAACAGCCTGCGCCTGAACAGCGATGCCCAGGCGTCGTTGCTGGCGTATGACTGGCCGGGTAATGTGCGGGAGCTGGAGCATTTGATTGGGCGCAGCGCGTTGAAAGCGCTGGGTAACTGCAGGGAACGGCCGAAGATTCTCAGCTTGAGTGCGGCGGATCTGGATTTGCCCAGCGGCAGCGTTGAGGTAACGCCCGAGTCGCCAACCGCGACGCCAGTGACATTGGTGTCAGGGGATTTGCGCGAGGCGACTGAAAGTTATCAGCGGCAATTGATCAGCGCTTGCCTGGATCGGCACCACAATAACTGGGCGAGCGCGGCGCGTGAGCTGGGCTTGGATCGGGCGAATCTCGGAAGAATGGCCAAAAGACTGGGCATGAAATGAACGCTTTTGTAGGAGCCGGCTTGCTGGCGATGGCATCACCACGGTTTGTCTGACGGACCGCGGTGATGCTATCGCCAGCAAGCCGGCTCCTACAGGTCGGGACAGCATTTCGCCGTACATCGGCATTTAGCCTAAAGCCTGCCCCCATCAAGTCGATAACCCGGCATCGATAGCTTTTGGCGACTTCCATTCGCCCATCACCTTTTTCCACAGAAGGTTTTTATGTCCTCCACCAAAGCCCGCGCAGATTCACTTTCGCTTCTGCTGTTTACCTTGCGCAGCGGCAAGTTGATGGCGATCAACCTGCTCAAGGTCAGTGAAATCATCCCCTGCCCGCCGCTGACCAAGCTGCCGGAGTCGCACCCTCACGTCAAAGGCATCGCCACCCTGCGCGGCGCGTCGTTGTCGGTGATCGACCTGAGCCGTGCGATCGGCGAGCGGCCGCTGGAAGACCCGAACGGCGGCTGCCTGATCGTCACCGACGTCAGCCGCTCCAAACAGGGCCTGCACGTTCAGGCGGTGAGCAAGATCGTCCACTGCCTGACCACCGACATCCGTCCTCCGCCCTTCGGCTCCGGCGGTGTGCGCTCGTACATCACTGGCGTGACCTCGGTCGACGGTACGCTGGTGCAGGTGCTGGACATCGAAAAGGTCATCCACGGCATCGCCCCGGCGCAGATCGAAACGGCCCCGACCGAACTGAGCATGGAAGACGCGGAAGTGCTCGGCAACGCGCGCATTCTGGTGGTCGATGACAGCCAGGTGGCCCTGCAACAATCGGTGCACACCCTGCGCAACCTCGGCCTGCAATGCCATACCGCGCGCAGTGCCAAGGAAGCCATCGATTGCCTGCTGGACCTGCAAGGCACCGCCCAGCAGATCAACCTGATTGTTTCAGACATCGAAATGTCAGAGATGGACGGCTACGCCTTCACCCGCACCCTGCGCGAAACCCCGGA
Source organism: Pseudomonas sp. BF-RE-22 (assembly GCF_019956155.1). Taxonomy (NCBI): domain Bacteria; kingdom Pseudomonadati; phylum Pseudomonadota; class Gammaproteobacteria; order Pseudomonadales; family Pseudomonadaceae; genus Pseudomonas; species Pseudomonas sp. BF-RE-22. Next base: position 34,000 of record NZ_JAHBDD010000021.1, read on the forward strand.
TTTTGCGCACCTGTATGTACTGCTGCACACCTCGCTGGACAGCGCGATGAACAGCGAGAAAGCGCGTCTGGCCGGCGCCAACGCGGTGCTGACCAAGTTCTCTTCGCCGGACCTGACCAAGTGCCTGATCGAAGCGGCCAAGGCTGTCGCCGAACAAGGTCACTGAGTTGGCCGAGGTTTTTTGTTTTCTGATGCGGCGCAACCTGGCGGAGGTTGTGCCCGCAATCACCTGGCCTCAGGGCATTGTCCTGCACGAATATCGTCCAGAACTGGCAGAAGACGTTCATCGTTTGATGGAGCTGGGTTATCTGGACGGTGGCGGGCGCGTGCCCGCATTGGATATCTGGCAACAGCGGTTTGAGACGGACCCTGAATACGATCCCTCCCTGTGCTTCATTGCGCAGGATACCGACGGTATCGTGGGTGTATGCCAGTGCTGGACCAGCGCCTACATCAAGAATCTGGTCGTGCACCCGCGAGCCCAGGGTCAGGGTTTGGGCCGGGCGTTGTTGTTGAATGCATTCAACGTGTTTCAGCAGCGTCGCGAAGGTTTTGTGGATTTGAAGGTATTGGAAGACAACCTTCGGGCGCAGCGGTTGTATGAAAGTGCCGGGATGATCGTGGTCCGCCGGGAGCCGGTTCCGGCCTGATACATCGCCTTCGCGGGCAAGCCTCGCTCCTACATTGTGATCACCGTACCTGTAGGAGCGAGGCTTGCCCGCGAAGGGACCGACACATTCAACCTCATCCCATCAGGCATACTCGGCCCACCCATGCCCAAGGATGCCTGACCCATGAAAGCCACCACCCTCACCTTCCTCTGCCTCACCGCCCTCGCCACCCAAACCCACGCCTCCAGCCCAGACGCCTGGGCCGCTTTCGACAAAGCCACGCTCGCCAGTTGCATCAAGGCCAGCGGCCTGACGGACGCTTCCCCCGTCGGCAAAGCCGCACAGTTCGATGACCGTGTCGACTACACCGCCGTGCTCCTGCAAGGCCGCTACCCGCAAAAACACATGAAAGGCCAGCAAGGCACCGAGCTGTGCCTCTACAACAAAAAAAGCAAAACCGCCTACGTGACCGAATGGGACTCCATCCGCCTACCCGCCAAATCCCGGTAAATGGCGCATAACTTGCTTCGTCGCTGACTTCTGCGGTGGCATTCTGTCGCCATTTCGGGCCCTGACAAGCGACTGATCTTTTAATGAATACAACGTTTTCCTGCGTAGGTTGCGGCAAATGCTGCAATGACCATCACGTCCCCCTGACCCTGGCCGAAGCCCGGATGTGGGCGGCCGACGGCGGTCAGGTGATCGTGCTGGTGGAAGGTTTCCTCGGCAACGGCCTTGGCCTGCCGGTGCAGCAACGCGAACATGCCGAGCGCCGTTCGGTGGTGGTTCAAAGCGGCGACTGCGAGGCCTACGTAGCCATCACGTTTGCGGCGTACAACGTCGGTCCCTGCCGGAATCTTGACGAAGACAACCTCTGCCGCATCTACGAACGCCGGCCGCTGGTGTGCCGCATCTATCCGATGGAAATCAATCCGCACATCCCCCTCAACCCGGCGATCAAGGAATGCCCGCCCGAATCGTGGGAAAAAGGCCCGGATCTGATCATTGGCGGTGAATTGGTCGATCACGAGCTCGCAGGACTCATCCAGCGTTCCCGCCAGGCAGATCGCGACGATATCCGCACCAAAGATGCGATTTGCGCCTCACTGGGGATTCGGACCACGGCCCTGAAGGGCGATGGATTCACCGCGTATCTGCCGGACATGAGCGCGTTCGCCACGGTCATCGATCAGGTGGCGCAACAGCCGCTGACAGGATCGGACAGTGACTGGCAGTTCCACGTATCGGGTGACGACATCGCCGGGCAAGTGTTGGCGGCCGGTGCGCACGTGGCCACCGAGACGCCGCTCAACTATGCCTTCATTTCGTTGCGCGCGGCTTAACGGCGGGCTCGCCAAAACTCTTGCGCCAACAACCGCAAGTCCCCCGCCAGCCCCGCCACATCGGTGGAATTCGCCTGGCTTTGCTGCCCCTCACTGACCGTGACCTCGCAGGCTGAGCGAATGCTGATGATGTTGCGGTTGATGTCTTCGCTGACGCTGCTCTGCTCTTCCACCGCCGAAGCGATTTGCAGGCTCATTTGCGTGATCTGATTGACCCGCCGACTGATCGCGTCCAGCGAATCGGCGGCGCGTCGGGCCTGTTCGACGCTGTTATCCACCTGTTCGCTGCTTTGTTGCATCACCACCACCGCGTCCCGCGTGCCGTTTTGCAGGGTGCTGATCATGCGTTGAATCTCGTTGGTCGATTGCTGGGTACGCTGGGCCAGGCCACGGACTTCGTCGGCCACCACCGCGAAACCGCGCCCGGCATCCCCGGCACGCGCCGCTTCGATGGCCGCGTTGAGGGCCAGCAGATTGGTTTGCTCGGCGATGCTGCGGATCACATCCAGTACGCCGGTAATCTCGCTGCTGTGCCCCTCCAGTTGATGAATCACCTCGGTGGCGCGCGCCAGCTCCTCCGCCAGACGCAGCACCGCATGGCGACTTTCACTCACCAATTGATGACCTTCACGGGTTTCGTTGCCGGCCAGGTCAGCCGCCTGGGACGCCTGCTGCGCATGACCGGCAACCTCGGCCACGCTGGCAGACATCTGGTGAATCGCCGCCGCCACCTGATCGGTTTCAGCCTGCTGGGCCAGCGTGCTGTTATGACTGCCTTGCAGGTGTTCGACCAGTTCCGCCGCGTGCCCGGCCAGGCGCTGCGACGCATCGCCGATGCGCCCCACCACCGCGCCGATCTGCGCTTCGAGCATCTGGAAGGCAAACTCGATCTGGCCGAACTGATCGCGGCGACCGGTGTAAACAGCCTGGCTCAACGGGTTGTCGGCAATCTGCCGGGCGCGTTCGGTCAACGCTTTCAGCGGACGCAACATGAATCCGGTGCCGACCGCTGCCAAACCACTGCCCACGACAAACGCCAGCACGCCGAAAACGGCTGACGAAGGGTTTAGCCACGCCTCGATGCCCACCACACAGGCCAATGTCGCACTGAACAGCGCCGTCACCTTGAGACCCGGACCGAGCACGGGCAGCCGCTGCCACAGTGATGTACGACCACTGCGAAGCTGTGCGTAGGCTTTTTCCGCAGCTTCGATCTGCCGCACCGAGGGTTTGGTCCGGACCGACTGATACTCCACGGCTTTACCGTTCTGCGTCACCGGCGTGGCATACGCGCTCACCCAATAGTGATCGCCATTCTTGCAGCGATTTTTCACCAGCCCCATCCATGAGCGGCCGCTTTTGAGGGTCTGCCACATATGCGCGAAAGCCGCCGCCGGCATGTCCGGGTGGCGCAGCAAGTTGTGCGTCGAGCCCAGCAACTCCTCACGGCTGTAGCCGCAGATGTTGATGAAATCATCGTTGGCGTAGGTGATCGCGCTGGTCAGATCAGTGGTCGAGAGGATGTTCGCATCAGCCGCAACGTCGACATTACGGCCGGTCACCGGGAGGTTGATCTTCATGGAAAGCGCGCTCGTTGGATGGAAAGAGTCGGCAGGGCTGCTGACTCTAAGCGCACTGATTCCACAAACGTTGATCTGGCTCAGGATATGAGCACTTAGCCATCACCGCGATTGAAAACCGCGGCCGATGGCCAATGGCGGGGGGGGCGTTAAAACTCAGCGTTTGCCCATCGAACGACGGGTGCCGGGAGGCGCTGCGCCGGGGGTCTTGGTGTGGCCGTTCTTGGCGCCGTTCTTGTACCAGGGCTGGCTGGCGGTTTTCGCGGCGGCCAGTTCACCCGGTTTGAACGGGAACTTGAATGCCGGGATCGCGGCTTTGGTTTCGCTGTCTGCGCTGGAGTCGACGCTGTCTGGCAGGTCTGCCTGGTCGTCGCTCAAAGCGTCGGCAACCGGCGGTTGTGTCGGGGAAGTCATGAAAGCTCCGGGTGATGCAAAAGAGTCGGGCCCGGTCAGCGAGCCGCGAAAGGCGGCAGTATACCTTCACACGATCCCTGTAGGGGCAGCCGGTCGACGGTCAATTGCTCGCGAAAAACCTCCAGGCGGCGTATTCATCCAGACAGCCCGCGTTATCGTTGACGTCCATCGCCAGCAAGCCGGCTCCTACAGGGGTTCACCGTGCCCATTGTAGGAGCCGGCTTGCTGGCGATGAGGCCAGAACAGACAACACAAACTCCAAACTGACAGCGCCGTCAGTTAGCAGTCACCTTCCTGACCGGCGAACAGGTTTATAAAGGAAGGTATAACCCTGACAAAATTCCGTCCTCCCAGCCCCGGCGCCCCACTCGCATGCGAATTCAGAAAAAACCCGCCCTGCTCGCCGCCCTCCTGATTGTCCTGGCAGCGCTGGGCGTGTGGTACGCCACCAAACCGGCCACGGCCAGACTCGCCGCGCCCACGGCGATCCCGGTTCGAGTGGTCAACGTCGCCGAAAAAGACGTTCCTCGTTACGTCAGCGGCATCGGCTCGGTGCTGTCCCTGCACAGCGTCGTGGTACGTCCGCAGATCGACGGCATCCTCACCAGAATCCTGGTCAAGGAAGGTCAATTGGTGAACAAGGGTGATTTGCTCGCCACCATCGATGATCGCTCGATCCGCGCCAGCCTGGATCAGGCCCGCGCACAGCTCGGCGAAAGCCAGGCGCAGCTGCAAGTGGCGCTGGTCAACCTCAAGCGTTACAAACTGCTGAGCGTCGACGACGGCGTATCCAAACAGACTTACGACCAGCAACAAGCGCTGGTCAACCAGCTCAAAGCCACCGCCCAAGGCAATCAGGCGTCGATTGACGCCGCTCAGGTGCAGCTTTCCTACACACAGATTCGCTCCCCGGTCAGCGGTCGCGTGGGGATTCGTACGGTGGACGAAGGCAACTTCCTGCGCATGACCGACACCCAAGGCTTGTTCACGGTGACGCAGATCGACCCGATTGCCGTGGAGTTTTCCCTGCCACAGCAAATGCTGCCAACCCTGCAAGGCCTGATCAACGATCCGGAACACGCCCAGGTGAAGGCCTACATCGGTGCCGACACCGATGGCGAAACCGGCAACCTGCTGGGCGAAGGCCACCTGACCCTGATCGACAACCAGATCAACGCCAACACCGGGACCATCCGCGCCAAGGCCGAATTCAACAACCCTGGACAGAAGCTATGGCCGGGCCTGCTGGTAACGGTAAAAATTCAGACAGCGCTGGAAAAGGATGCGCTGGTGGTGCCGCCCACCGTCGTACAACGTGGCCTCGATCAACACTTTGTGTACCGGGTCAAAGGTGACAAGGTTGAAACCGTCCAGGTGCAGATGGTCTATCAAGGCAGCGGTCAGGACATCATCAAAGGCGTGAAACCGGGCGACGTGCTGGTCAGCGACGGTCAGTCGCGCCTCAAGCCCGGTTCGACGGTCCAGGTGCTGACTGACCCCGCGCAAATGGTGCAAACGGAGTCGAAGCCATGAAGGGCCACGGCTCGGTTTCCGCGTGGTGCATCGATCATCCGGTGGCGACTATCCTGCTGACGTTTGCCCTGGTATTGCTCGGCGTCATTGCGTTCCCACGGTTGCCCATCGCGCCGCTGCCGGAAGCCGAATTCCCGACCATCCAGGTGGCCGCGCAACTGCCCGGCGCCAGTCCGGAAACCATGGCTTCCTCGGTGGCCACGCCGCTTGAAGTGCAATTCAGCGCCATTCCCGGCGTGACCCAGATGACCTCGAGCAGCGCCCTCGGCTCGACCAACCTGACCCTGCAATTCACCCTCGACAAAAGCATCGACACCGCCGCGCAGGAAGTGCAGGCCGCGATCAACACCGCCGCCGGCAAACTGCCCAAGGACATGCCGAACCTTCCGACCTGGCGCAAGGTCAACCCGGCCGACAGCCCGGTGCTGATTCTCAGCATCAACTCGACCCTGATGCCCGGCCCCGAACTCAGCGATCTGGTGGAAACCCTGCTGTCCCGTCAGATCAGCCAGATCGACGGTGTAGGCCAGATCAACATCACCGGCCAGCAACGTCCGGCGATTCGCGTTCAAGCCTCGGCAGACAAACTCGCGGCCATCGGCCTTACGCTGGCGGACATTCGTCTGGCGATCCAAAACACCAGCCTCAACCTGGCCAAAGGTGCGTTGTATGGCGAGTCGAGCATCTCGACACTGTCGACCAACGATCAGTTGTTCCACCCCGAGGAATACAGCCAACTCATCGTTTCCTACAAGGACGGTGCACCGGTTCACCTGAAAGATGTCGCCAAAGTCGTCAACGGTTCGGAAGATGCCTACGTACAAGCCTGGGCCGGTGACAAACCCGGCGTAAACCTGGTGATTTCCCGGCAACCGGGCGCCAACATCGTCGAGACCGTGGATCGCATTCAGGCCGCCCTGCCCGCTCTCGAAGCGATGCTGCCGGCGTCGGTGCAGGTCAAAGTGCTGGTTGACCGGACCCAGACCATCCGCGCCTCGTTGCATGAGGTGGAAGTCACCCTGCTGATCGCGATCATGCTGGTGGTGGCGGTGATGGCGCTGTTCCTGCGTCAGTGGTCGGCGACGCTGATCGTGTCGGCGGTGCTGGGTGTGTCGCTGGTCGCCAGTTTTGCCCTGATGTACATCATGGGCTTTAGCCTGAACAACCTGACACTGGTGGCGATCGTGGTGGCCGTGGGGTTTGTGGTCGACGATGCGATTGTCGTGGTGGAGAACATTCACCGACACCTGGAGGCCGGCGACGGCATGCGCGAGGCGGCGATCAAAGGCGCCGGCGAGATTGGTTTTACCGTGGTCTCGATCAGTTTTTCGCTGGTGGCGGCGTTCATTCCGCTGCTGTTCATGGGCGGCGTGGTCGGGCGGCTGTTCAAGGAGTTCGCCCTGACGGCCACGTCTACGATCATGATTTCAGTGGTGGTGTCGCTGACGTTGGCGCCGACCCTCGCCGCGCTGTTCATGCGTGCGCCAGTGCATCACGCCCACAGCAAAAAAACCTTTGGCGAACGCTTGCTGGCCGGCTACGAAAAGCTCCTGCGCCGTGCCCTCGCCCATCAGAAATTGATGATCGGGGTGTTCGGCATGTCCCTGGCCCTGGCCATCGCCGGCTACATCTTCATTCCGAAGGGTTTCTTCCCGGTGCAAGACACCGGTTTTGTCCTCGGCACCACCGAAGCCGCCGCCGATATTTCCTACGGCGACATGGTGAAAAAACACCTGGCGATGGCGGAAATCGTCGCGGCAGATCCAGCGGTCGCGGCGTTTTCCCACTCCGTCGGCGTCTCCGGCAGCAACCAGACCATCGCCAACGGCCGCTTCTGGATTTCCCTGAAAAAACGCAGCGAGCGCGACGTCTCGGCCAGCCAGTTCATCGACCGGATCCGTCCGCAACTGATGAAAGTCCCGGGCATCGTGCTGTACCTGCGCGCCGGCCAGGACATCAATCTCAGCTCCGGCCCGAGTCGCGCGCAGTACCAATACGTGCTCAAGAGCAACGACGGCGCAACCCTCAGCACCTGGACCCAGCGCCTCACGGAAAAACTGCGCGCCAACCCGGCGTTCCGCGACATTTCCAACGACCTGCAACTGGGCGGCAGCATCACCCACATCAGCATCGACCGCAGCGCCGCCGCGCGTTTCGGCCTGACCGCCAGCGATGTCGACGAAGCGCTGTACGATGCGTTCGGTCAGCGGCAGATCAACGAATTCCAGACCCAGATCAACCAGTACAACGTGATCCTGGAACTGGACACCAGGCAACGCGGCAAAGCTGAAAGCCTCAATTATTTCTACCTGCGCTCGCCGCTCAGCGGGGAAATGGTGCCGCTGTCGGCGCTGGCGAAATTCGATGCGCCGACGGTTGGCCCGTTGTCCATCGCCCACGACGGCATGTTCCCGGCCGCCAACCTGTCGTTCAACCTGGCGCCCGGCGTGGCGCTTGGCGATGCGGTGATCATGCTCAATCAGGCCAAGGCCGAGATCGGCATGCCGGCCGCCATGAGCGGCAACTTCCAGGGCGCGGCCCAGGCGTTCCAGAGTTCGCTGGCCAGCCAGCCGTGGCTGATTCTGGCGGCGCTGGTGGCGGTGTACATCATTCTCGGCGTGCTCTATGAGAGCTTCGTCCACCCGTTGACCATCATCTCGACGCTGCCCTCGGCGGGGCTCGGGGCGGTGATCATGCTGTGGATTTGCGGCCAGGATTTTTCGATCATGGCGTTGATCGGGCTGGTGCTGCTGATCGGTATCGTGAAGAAAAACGGCATCCTGATGATCGACTTCGCCCTCGACGCCCAACGCAACCGTGGCCTGCCGCCGGAAGAGGCGATTTTCCAGGCCTGCATCACGCGGTTCCGGCCGATCATCATGACCACCCTCGCCGCCCTGCTCGGCGCGCTGCCTCTGATGCTCGGCTACGGCACCGGCGCCGAACTGCGCCAGCCGTTGGGGATCGCGGTGGTCGGCGGCTTGCTGGTGAGCCAGGCGCTGACGCTGTTCACCACTCCGGTCATATACTTGTGGCTGGAGCGACTATTTCATCGGCCCAAAAAACCAGCGCCCGTACCGGTGCTGGCGACCACAGACTGAGGCGGGGTCATGCGCGTTCTGATTATCGAAGACGAGGAAAAAACCGCGGATTATTTGCACCGCGGCCTGACGGAACAGGGTTACACCGTGGACCTGGCGCGGGACGGCGTTGAAGGCCTGCACCTGGCGCTGGAAAGCGACTACGCGGTGATCGTCCTCGACGTGATGTTGCCGGGCCTCGACGGCTTCGGCGTGCTGCGCGCCTTGCGTGCGCGCAAGCAAACCCCGGTGATCATGCTCACCGCCCGCGAGCGTGTCGAAGACCGCATCAAAGGCCTGCGCGACGGCGCCGACGATTACCTCGGCAAACCGTTTTCCTTCCTCGAACTGGTGGCGCGCCTGCAAGCGCTGACCCGGCGCAGCGGCGGTCATGAACCGGTGCAAGTGAGCATCGCCGACCTGTGGATAGATTTGATCAGCCGCAAGGCTACCCGCGCCGGCACGCGTCTGGACCTGACCGCCAAGGAGTTCTCGCTGCTCAGCGTGCTGGCCCGCCGACAAGGGGAAATCCTCTCGAAAACGGCGATTGCGGAAATGGTCTGGGACATCAATTTCGACAGCGACGCCAACGTCGTCGAAGTCGCGATCAAACGCCTGCGCGCCAAACTCGACGGGCCGTTCGACGAGAAACTGCTGCACACGATCCGTGGCATGGGTTATGTGCTGGAGAGCCGTGGTGTCCAGTAATTCGATTGCCCTGCGCCTCAGTGGAATGTTCACGCTGGTGGCGCTTTTGGTGTTTCTGCTGATCGGCTGGGCGCTCTATCAGCAGGTCGACAAAGGCCTGGGTTTGCTGCCCGAAGCCGAACTGGACGCACGTTACAGCGTGCTCGAATCCACCGTCGGCCGTTACGGCACGCCCGAGCATTGGGTGAAGATCAACAACAAGCTCAAGCTGCTCGGCGAAGAAGACAAACGCATCAGTTTCTGGATCACCAGCGGCGATCCGCACTACGAATATGGCAACCCGACGCCGCAAATCCGCGCCTTCGCCGAAGGCCCGCTGGGCATGCGCGATTTGCAGTTGCCGGGCCAGCCTTACCCAATGAAAGTGCTGGTCAGCCAGTTCCCGGCCAAGGATCAACGCCCGCCGCTGCGCTTCATGATCGGCATCGACACCGAGACGTTTTTTCAAACCCAGCATCATCTGCTGATTGCGCTGATCAGTCTGGCGATTGTCGGCGTGCTGCTGGCTTCGGCTCTCGGTTATTGGGTGGCGCGGATCGGCCTCAAGCCGTTGATCAAGTTGTCTCAGGAGGCTCAGCGCCTGGCGCCGCCGTTGCGTTCCGGGCGTTTGCGCTTATCGTCGTTGCCGCCGGAGCTCAATCAGTTCGTCAACTCGTTCAACTCCACGCTGGAGCGGGTCGAACAGGCTTACTCGCGGCTTGAGTCGTTCAATGCCGACGTCGCTCATGAGCTGCGCTCACCGCTGACCAATCTGATTGGTCAGACTCAGGTAGCGCTGACGCGCGGGCGTTCGGCGGAACACTATTTCGAAGTGCTGCAATCGAATCTTGAGGAGCTTGAGCGACTGCGTTCGATCATCAACGACATGCTGTTCCTCGCCAGTGCGGATCAGGGCAGCAAGGCCACCAAACTGACGTCCACCTCGCTGGCGGATGAAGTGGCGACGACGCTGGAGTATCTGGATTTCATTCTTGAAGACGCGCAGGTTCAAGTGCAGGTCCGTGGCGATGCGCAGGTACGGATCGAGATCGCACATCTGCGTCGAGCGCTGATCAACTTGCTGAGCAACGCGGTGCAACACACCGAGCCCGGGCAGGTGATTCAGGTGCAGATCGACGTCGAGGAGCATCAAGTCAGCATCGGCGTGGCAAACCCCGGTGCACCGATTGCCAACGAACATCTGCCGCGATTGTTCGAGCGCTTCTACCGGGTCGATGCGTCGCGCAGCAACAGTGGCAACAACCACGGCCTGGGGCTGGCGATCGTCAAGGCGATTGCGTTGATGCACGGCGGGGATGTGTTTGTGCGCAGTGACCACGGCATGAATACCTTCGGTATTCACCTTCCCGTCTGATCTTTCGCAAATCTGTAGGAGCCGGCTTGCTGGCGATCGGTCTTAAGTTCTGTGTTGTTTTTGAAGACGCCATCGCCAGCAAGCCGGCTCCTACAGGGTTGTGATCTTTGCTTATCCCGCAACAGTCCTTTATTGAATTGGCTCTGTTTCCCATCGGCCAGGATCCTTATCTTTGCGCCACCAAACAGCACTTGCCAAGCAAGAAGGTTTTAAAGATGTCCAACACTATGGGTATTGCCAGCGCTTTCGTTTTGTCCTCTTTGTTCCTCTCTCCATTCGCCATGGCTGAAGAGTCGCAGTCCTTCGTCGCACACAATGCAGCGCGCGCTGCAGCGTTTGAAGAACATCAGAGCGAAATGACGGCCAAGGCGCAGGGCGCTGCGCAAACCCCTCAAGCGTCGACCATTCAGGCCCAGCCACGGGTCGAAAAAGATAGCTGATCGCTCACATCGCTCTATTTCCCTCGACACTTTTCGTCGGCTCTTCCTGTTGAAAAGTTGTCTTCAAAGCCGCTGCTATCAGCGGCTTTTTTTTGTTGTGGTTCAAATGCTGTCCGGTTCGTCTTCCCTGACAAGAAACATCCCGCACTTCAAAACAATGAAGTGTTCAGTAGACCCAAGGAGCTGTACCGCTAGTGCGTTTCCCTCAAAGATTCAATCCGTTGTTCATTGCAATCGCCGTAACGATGCCAATCAACGCCAAGGCCGCCGACCAAGAAGGTTTTGTCGAAGGTTCGAGCCTCAACCTCAATGCCCGCAACTACTACATGAACCGCAACCGCCTGCAGCAGGCGGACGACAATATTGAATGGGGCCAGGGTTTCCTGGGGGTCTTCGAATCGGGTTTTACCGAAGGCACCGTCGGTTTCGGTCTGGATGCCCACGCCATGCTCGGGCTTAAGCTGGACGGCGGAGGCGGTACCGATAATTCGAGCATCCTGCCGATCAGTGACGGCAACGGCAAAGCGCCGGGGTCGTTTTCGACGGCGGGTGGCACGCTGAAAATACGCGCCTTCGATACCGAGCTGAAGGCCGGTGACCTGTTTCTCGCCAACCCGGTGATCGCCGGCGGCGAGACGCGCATGCTGCCGCAGACCTTTCGCGGCGTCAGCTTGACCAATCACAGCTTCGACGGTTTTCTGATTGAAGGTGGCCAGGCGAGTTTCACCAAGCCCTACAACCAAAGCGGTCATACGCGCATCGGCACGTCCTATGGCAGCCTCGCCGAGGGCGACGAAAGCCAGCACCTGAACTGGGCCGGCGTGGCCTGGAGCGGCCTGCCGGGGTTGACCAGCAGCCTTTACGCCGCCGAACTCAAGGACATCTGGAACCAGTATTACTACGACCTGGATTACACCTACGCGCTGTACGAACTGATCAGCCTCAGTCCGGGCCTGCACGTTTATCACACGCAGGACACCGGCGATGCGCTGCTGGGCAACATCGACAACAACACTTACAGCCTGCATTTCACCGTCGGCGTGGGCAATCACAGCGTCACCGCCGCTTACCAGCGGGTCAACGGCAACACGCCGTTCGACTACATCAGCCAGGGCGACAGCATTTTTCTCGACAACTCCCAGCAGTATTCCGACTTCAATGGCCCGAATGAACGCTCGTGGAAACTCAAGTACGCCTACGACTTTATCGGACTCGGCCTACCCGGCCTGACCTCGGCGGTGTCTTACTCTCGGGGCGAGCTGGACCTGACCAAAGCCGATCCAGACAGCCGCGGCTACGCCTCGTGGTACAGCGCCGACGGCAAAAATGCCAAGCACTGGGAGCGTGACATTGATCTGAAGTACGTGGTCCAGGGCGGCAAGGCCAAGGATCTGTCGGTACGCCTGCAATGGGCCACCAACCGTGGGGGCAACGGTTATGGCGCGCTGGATCAGGACACTGATGAATACCGGCTGATCGTCGACTACCCGCTGAATGTCTTCTAAGCTTCGCTAAGCAAAAGGCCAGCATCTTTTGCTGGCCTTTTTTTTATCCGGCCTTTATACAAGCCCTCTGGACGCGACCGGTTTCTGGGACTCTGCCCGACTCTTGTAAAAAACTTTCATAACACCTTATTTGCAGAAGCCAGAACCATGAGTGTGAGCAGTGTGAAATCTCAAGATCCGATCGGGTCGACACGATCGGAGCGACTTCTGATTCTCGGCAGTGTGCTGTTGGTGATTGCGATACTCAGCATCGTGACGTTTCTGCTGATCCGTGAGCGCGCCAACGCCGAATTGTCCGCCGCTCGCGCCGCCAACAACATCGTGCAATTGATCGACGCCGACGTGCTGCGCAATGTCGAACTCTATGATATTTCCCTGCTGGGCTTGATCGCCGCCTCCCAGCGAGAGGATCTCAAGAGCGTATCTCCAGCCATTCGCCATATGGCCTATTTCGACCGCGCCACTGCCGCGCCGTACAAGGGCAATATTTTGTTGCTCGACAACAAGGGCGACGTGATTGCCGACTCGGCTTCGGTGGAGCCCAGGCAAGGCAACTACGCCGATCGCGAATACTTTCAATCTCACGTGAACAACCCGGACCCGGGCATGTTCATCAGCCCCCCCTTTAGAGCCAGGTCGCCCGAACAGGATTGGCGTATCAGTTTCAGTCGACGGCTGAGCGGCTCCCAGGGTGAGTTTCTGGGAGTAGCCGAAGCCGCCATGCGCTTGAGTTACTTCGATCAGTTGTTCAACAGTTTGAGCATCGGCCGCGATAGCACGGTCAATCTGATCAGCAAGAATGGGATTCTCCTGGCCCAACAACCACGCCTGGCCGAAGAGCTGATTGGCAAGGATTTCAGTAATCGCCCCAATTTCCAGCGCATCGTCAAAGAAGGCAATGGCAGCTTCACCAGCATGTCCGATCGATACCGTGACAAGCGTCTGTACACCTTTTCCAAGGTCGGAAATTTGCCACTGATCGTCATCGTTGCGCTGTCCAGTGATGAAGTTTTTGCGGCCTGGAAGCGCACGGCAGTGGTGGTCAGCTCTGCAACCGTAGCCTTGTGCGTAAGCCTGCTGTGGCTGACGTGGTTGCTACGCCGTGAGTTGCGCCGGCGTCACAACGCCGAACACGAGCTGGCACAACTGGCCGCCACCGATGCCTTGACCGGCGTAGCCAACCGCCGAACGCTCGATCAAACCCTGCGCCATGAGTGGTTTCGCGCGCAACGCTCCGGCAAACCGCTGTCGGTGTTGATGATCGATGCCGACCACTTCAAGGCGTTCAACGATCAACATGGCCATCAGGCGGGTGACGATGCGCTGCGCGCACTGGCCAAGGTGATTGCCGAGAATGTGCGGCGACCGACGGATCTGGTCGCCCGCTACGGAGGGGAGGAGTTCTCGGTGGTGCTGGCGGAAACGGACAGCGCGGGCGCGCGGCAAATTGCTGAACACATTCGGTCTGCGGTGGAACAACTGCCGTTTGTGGCGGGCGTGGAATCGCCGATTACTGTCAGTATCGGCATCAGCACCTGGACTTCGACGACTGATACCAGCCTTGAACAGTTGCTGATTGCGGCGGACAAAGCGCTGTATCAGGCCAAGGAAAGTGGGCGCAATCGAGTGGTGGCTACGCAGTGAAATTTTCGCTGTAGCGGCCGGCCTCTTCGCGGGCAAGCCTCGCTCCTACAAGTGCAATGCGTACCCTGTAGGAGCGAGGCTTGCCCGCGAAGGCGTCATCACTACCACCGCATAACTTTCCGGCAGGCATAAAAAAAGGCCACCCGAAGGCAGCCTTTAAAAACTAGAGAGGTTTTTACTTACACCGCCGCAACCGGACGCATGTAAGAGATCGGTGCAGTGCTGGCGTCTTCGAAAGTCACGACTTCCCAAGCATCTGGCTGCTCAATCAACTTGCGCAGCAGCTGGTTGTTCAATGCATGTCCGGACTTGAAGCCCTTGAACTCACCAATCAGGCTATTGCCCAGCAGGTAGAGGTCACCAATTGCATCGAGGATCTTGTGCTTCACGAATTCGTCTTCATAGCGAAGGCCGTCTTCGTTCAGTACACCATCCGCGTCGACCACAATAGCGTTTTCAACGCTGCCGCCGAGTGCGAGGTTGTGCTTGCGCAGGTACTCGATGTCACTCATGAAACCAAAGGTACGGGCGCGGCTGACTTCTTTTACGAACGAAGTGCTGGAAAAATCCACGCTTGCACTTTGTGTGCGGTTACGGAAAACCGGGTGATCGAAATCGATCTCGAAACTCACCTTGAAGCCTTCGAAAGGGACGAAAGTGGCGCGCTTGTCGCCGTCTTCCACTGTCACTTCCCGCAGGATCCGGATGAACTTCTTGGCTGCGTCCTGTTCTTCCAGGCCGGCCGATTGAATCAGGAAAACGAAAGGTCCAGCGCTACCATCCATGATCGGGACTTCGGACGCGGAGAGCTCGACGTAGGCGTTATCGATGCCCAGGCCGGCCATGGCCGAGAGCAAGTGCTCAACCGTGTCCACTTTCACGTCACCGTTAACCAGCGTCGTCGACATAGTTGTCTCGCCGACGTTGGCAGCACGAGCCGGGATCTCGACCACTGGATCGAGGTCGGCACGGCGAAAGACGATTCCGGTGTCGATCGGTGCAGGCTTGAGGGTCAGGTATACCTTCTCCCCGGAGTGCAGACCTACACCGGTGGCACGGATAATATTTTTCAGTGTGCGTTGTTTAATCATGGCTTGGGCCGCTTCAGCGCAAATTGCGAACTGGTATCAACAAAGGCTGGCGATGATAGCAGACCAGACCTTTGCTGAACACCAATCACCTTCATAGCCCTGATACATTCCATTAATCGGCCTGACGACGCAGGAAGGCCGGGATGTCCAGGTAGTCCAGATCATCTTGCGGATTCATCTTCGCGGCAGTCGCAGCACCGGCCTGAGCCTGGTTGCGCATGACGGTCGGACGGTCCAGGTCACGGTAGTTCACCGCTGGAGCTTCCTGACGAGCGGGAGCCGATTGTTGCGGTTGCGGCGCCATGGAAGTGTGAACGGTATTGTCGATGACCTTCACAGGCTTCTCGATTTTCGCGCCCAGACCAGTGGCAACGACTGTTACGTGCAGCTCGTCGCGCATGTCCGGATCGATAACGGTACCGACCTTGACCATCGCGTGCTCGGAAGCGAAGGCTTCGATGATGCTACCCACGTCGGAGTACTCACCCAGGGACAGGTCAGGACCGGCGGTGATGTTCACCAGGATGCCGCGTGCACCTTGCAGGTTCACGTCTTCCAGCAGCGGGTTGCGAATGGCTGCTTCGGTAGCTTCGCGTGCACGGTTCGGACCGCTGGCGCAGCCAGTGCCCATCATCGCCATGCCCATTTCGCTCATCACGGTACGAACGTCGGCAAAGTCGACGTTGATCATGCCCGGACGCTTGATGATGTCGGAGATACCGCGAACGGCACCGGCCAGTACATCGTCTGCCTTGGCGAAAGCCGACAGCAGGCTGGCGTCTTTACCCAGGATGGTCAGCAGCTTCTCGTTTGGAATGGTGATCAACGAGTCGACGCTTTCCGACAGCAGGCGGATGCCTTCGTCGGCCAGTTGCATACGCTTGCGGCCTTCGAACGGGAACGGACGGGTCACCACCGCAACGGTGAGGATCCCCATTTCCTTGGCCACTTCAGCAATGATCGGCGCAGCACCGGTACCGGTACCGCCGCCCATGCCGGTGGTGATGAACACCATGTTGGTGCCCTGCAGGACTTCGGCAATGCGCTCGCGATCTTCTAGAGCGGCCTGACGACCTACTTCAGGGTTGGCGCCGGCGCCGAGACCTTTGGTCACGCTGGTGCCCAGTTGCAGGATGGTCCGCGCGCTGATGCTCTTCAGCGCCTGGGCATCAGTGTTGGCGCAGATGAATTCAACGCCTTCAATGTTGCTCTTGACCATGTGATTGACAGCGTTGCCGCCGCCTCCGCCAACACCGATAACCTTAATGACCGGGCTTGCGGGGATGTTGTCTACGAGTTCGAACATTTTCCCTCTCCTTTGATTCTCTAGTTTTTTCGCCTACTGCCTGTATCTACAACGGTGCTGCGGTAATTCTTCAGAAGTTGCCTTGTACCCAGCTCTTGATGCGATCGAGCAAGGCGGCTTTCGGTTCGTCATTGCTGTAGCTGTCGCGGCTGCTGATGCCCGAGAACGAAATCCCGTCGGACTGCTTCTGCAGGCCGTACATCAACAGGCCGACGCCGGTGGAATAAATCGGGTTGCGCACCACGTCATCGAGACCTTTCACGCCATGCGGCACGCCCAGGCGGACCGGCATGTGGAAAATCTCTTCGGCCAGCTCGACCGCGCCTTCCATCTTCGACGTACCACCGGTCAGCACGATGCCGGCCGGGATCAGGTCTTCGTAGCCGCTGCGACGCAGTTCGGCCTGGATCAGCGTGAACAGCTCGTCGTAACGCGGCTCGACCACTTCGGCCAGGGCCTGGCGGGACAGCTCGCGCGGTGGACGGTCGCCAACGCTCGGGACCTTGATGGTTTCACCGGCACCGGCCAGTTTGGCCAGGGCGCAGGCGTAGCGAATCTTGATTTCTTCGGCGTACTGGGTCGGGGTGCGCAACGCCATGGCGATGTCGTTGGTCACCTGATCGCCCGCAATCGGGATCACTGCGGTGTGACGGATCGCGCCTTCGGTGAAGATCGCGATGTCGGTGGTGCCGCCGCCGATGTCCACCAGGCACACGCCCAGCTCTTTCTCGTCGTCGGTCAGTACCGAGTACGCGGACGCCAGTTGCTCGAGAATGATGTCGTCGATTTCCAGACCGCAGCGGCGCACGCATTTTTCAATGTTCTGTGCGGCGTTGACGGCGCAGGTGACCACGTGGACCTTGGCTTCCAGACGTACGCCGGACATGCCCAGAGGCTCACGCACGCCTTCCTGGTTATCGATCACGTAATCCTGCGGCAGGGTGTGCAGCACGCGCTGGTCAGCCGGGATTGCCACAGCCTGGGCAGCGTCGAGGACGCGCTCGAGGTCGGCGGAGCTGACTTCGCGATCACGAATCGCCACGATGCCGTGGGAGTTCAGGCTGCGGATGTGATTACCGGCCACACCGACGAACGCCGAGTGGATCCGGCAACCGGCCATCAGCTGCGCTTCTTCGATGGCGCGCTGGATCGATTGCACGGTGGACTCGATGTTCACCACCACGCCTTTCTTCAGGCCGCGGGACGGATGAGTGCCGATCCCGACGATTTCCAGCGTGCCGTCGTCCGAGACCTCGCCTACCAGCGCCACCACCTTGGAGGTGCCGATATCGAGACCGACGATCATTTTGCCGCTTTGCACGTTTGCCATGGGTCCTGCCTCTCTTAATTCTTCGCGACAGCGGGTTGGGCTGTCGTAGGCGCTACAGGTTCCCGCCAGCCAACAGCGAGGCCGTTGGCATAGCGCAGATCGATGCGCGCAATGTTCGTAATCTGTTCTTTAAGCGTCTTGTCGTAGATGGCAATGAAGCGGCGCATCTTTTCCACCAGGTTGCCGCGGCCCAGCAGCAGTTCGATCCCCGGGCCCGAACTGCCGGCGCCGGTGGTCAGGAACCAGCTGCCTCGTTCACGCAACTCCAGGCGTGCAATCGAGAAGCCCAACGGCCTGAGCATCTGGCTCAGCACCTGGTATTGCTGCATCACTTGCTGCTGAGCCCGTTGTGGGCCGAACAGCTGTGGCAAGTGTTCGTAGTTCGCCAGCTCACGCGGGGTGAACGCCTGACCCTGGTTGTTCAACAGCGATTCATCGCCCCAACGGGCCACCGGCAGTTGTTCTTCCAGGCGGATCACCACTTGATCCGGCCACACCCGACGTACTTCGGCGTGGGCAATCCATGGCATCTGTTCCAGCTCGGTGCGCATGCTCGCCAGGTCGATGGTGAAGAAGCTCGACGCCACGTAGGGGGCGATTCGCTGCTGCACCGCTTGCTGGCTGATGTAACTCAGGTCGCCCTGCACCGCGATCTTGGTGATTGGCCGGTCGGCGTACGGCAGCAAACGCTGTGCGCCTTCGTAAGTGCCAAACCCCAGCGCGACCAGCAGCACTGGCCAGAACAGGCTTTTCAGAAAACCAAAATTGGCTTTCGGCAGGCGCGCAGACATCGGCTCTTTGGCCACCATTCGGCTGGCACCCCGCGGCACCGGCTTGCGGCCGGGTGCTGGAGGGGGCTGATGTCTTAGCTGTGCGCCTTGCATGGTCTTACCCTCGTACCTCAACACTGGCGGCCAGGATCGCCAGGACCAATTGCTGGAAATCCAGACCGGCGGCACGGGCCGCCATCGGGACCAGACTGTGATCGGTCATGCCCGGTGCGGTGTTGACTTCCAGGAACCAGAACTGCCCGTCGGCGTCCTGCATCACGTCAGCCCTGCCCCAACCGGCGATACCCAGCGCCTCACAGGCTTTCGCCGTGAGGTCCATCAGTTCTTTTTCCTTGTTGCTGTCGAGGCCGCACGGGATCCGGTACTGGGTATCGGAGGCCACGTACTTGGCGTCGTAGTCGTAGAAACTGTGCGTCGTGCCCAGGGCAATCGGTGGCAACACCTGGTCACGCAGGGTGGCGATGGTGAACTCCGGACCTTGAATCCATTGCTCGACCAACACTTGCGAATCGTAGGTACTGGCCGCTTTCCACGCGTCGATCAACTCCGGCGCGGAAGTCACTTTGGCCATCCCGATACTTGAACCTTCATGGGCCGGTTTGACGATCAAAGGGAAGCCCAGTTCCGTCGCCGCCGAAATACAATCGGCCTCGGAACTCAGTACCGCGTGGCGTGGCGTCGGAATGCCGAGGCTGTGCCACACCTGCTTGGTGCGCAGCTTGTCCATGGCCAGCGCCGACGCCAGAATGCCGCTGCCGGTGTACGGAATGCCCAGGCATTCCAGCAGGCCTTGCATGCTGCCGTCTTCACCGCCACGACCGTGGAGAATGATGAACGCGCGGTCGATTTTCTCGTTGAGCAAACGCTGCAACAGGTCATCACCGACGTCGAGACCGAACGCGTCCACACCGGCGCTTTGCAGCGCTGCGAGAACCGCGTTGCCCGACTTCAGGGAAACTTCACGCTCCGCACTCTTGCCGCCGAACAGCACGGCAACGCGGCCGAAATCTTTCGGCGCGACAGTGGAGACGAGGTTGGCGTAAGCAGCAGTCATTTCAACTTCCCCACGCTTGGCGCGGCAACGGCGCCAGCGAACAACGGACTCTTCAACAGTTTCGGTGCGAGACCGCCGATATCACCGGCGCCCTGGCACAACAGGATGTCGCCGGCACGCAGCAGCGGCTTGACGACAGGCGCGAGGTCGACACCGCGCTCGATGTAGATCGGGTCGAGCTGACCGCGCTGACGGATGCTGTTGCACAGCTTGCGGCTGTCGGCACCCGGGATCGGCTCTTCGCCGGCCGGATAGACTTCCATCAGCAACAGCACGTTGGCGTCGGCCAGTACATTGACGAAATCGTCGTACAGGTCGCGGGTGCGGCTGTAACGGTGCGGCTGGTAGACCATCACCAGACGGCGCTCCGGCCAGCCACCACGCACGGCCTTGATCACGGCCGCGACTTCGGTCGGGTGGTGACCGTAGTCGTCGACCAGCATCACGCTGCCGTCTTCGACCGGCAGTTCGCCATAGACCTGGAAGCGTCGGCCGACACCCTGGAACCCGGACAGGCCCTGGACGATGGCTTCATCGCTGACGCCTTCGTCAGTGGCGATGCAGATGGTGGCCAGCGCGTTCAGCACGTTGTGGTTGCCCGGCATGTTCACCGAGACGTCCAGCGGCTCGCGGTCAGGACGCAGCACGGTGAAGAAGGTCTGCATGCCCTGCTGACGCACATTGATCGCGCGCACATCGCAGTCATCGCCGAAGCCGTACGTGACGACCGGACGTTTGACCTGCGGCAGAATTTCACGCACCACCGGATCGTCCAGGCACACCACCGCCAGACCGTAGAACGGCAGGTTGTGCAGGAACTCGACGAAGGTTTTCTTCAGTTTGTTGAAGTCACCGTCGTAGGTCGCCATGTGGTCGGCGTCGATGTTGGTAACCACGGCCACCAGCGGCTGCAAGTGCAGGAAGCTGGCGTCGCTTTCGTCGGCTTCGGCGATCAGGTAGCGGCTGGTGCCGAGCTGGGCATTGGTGCCCGCGGCATTCAGACGACCACCGATGACGAACGTCGGATCGAGGCCACCGGCCGCAAATACCGAAGCGATCAGGCTGGTGGTGGTGGTTTTGCCGTGTGTACCGGCGACGGCGATACCGTGGCGATAGCGCATCAGCTCGGCCAGCATCTCGGCACGCGGCACCACCGGAATACGGCGTTCAAGCGCAGTGGCGACTTCCGGGTTGGAGGTGTTCACCGCGCTCGATACCACCAGCACATCGGCGGCAGCGGCGTTCTCGGCACGGTGGCCGATAAAGATCTGGGCGCCGAATGATTCGAGACGCTCGGTGACCGGCGAAGCTTTCAGGTCGGAACCGGACACTTCATAGCCCAGGTTCAGCAACACTTCGGCGATCCCGCACATGCCCACGCCGCCGATACCGACGAAGTGGATGCGACGGATGCGGCGCATTTCCGGGTGCGGCATGGCTTTCTGATTCTCAACCATGGGCCACCTCCAGGCAGGTATCGACCACGTTACGGGTCGCATCGGGTTTGGCCAGGCGGCGTGCCGCAGTGGCCATGTCGGTGAGTCGTTGTGGTTGCATCAGGACCTCTGTCAGGCGTGCGGCTAGATCCGCTGCGCCAGTCGTTCTTTGCGGCATCAGGAAGGCAGCGCCTTCACGGGCCAAATAATCGGCGTTGCGGGTCTGGTGATCGTCGATCGCGTGGGGCAAAGGCACCAGCATCGAGGGCAGACCGGCGGCAGCCAGTTCACTGATGGTCAGCGCGCCTGCGCGGCACACCACCAGGTCGGCCCAGCCATAGGCGTGGGCCATGTCTTTGATGAAAGGCTGCACTTGCGCCTCGACGCCAGCCGCGCGATAGCGCTCTGCAGTCACTTCATCGTGGTTTTTCCCAGCCTGATGGAACACGTCCGGGCGCAGGTCGGGGGCGACGTGCGACAGGGCTTCAGGCAGTAATTTGTTCAACGGTTCTGCGCCCAGGCTTCCGCCGAGGATCAGCAAACGCGCCTTGCGACCGGCCAGGGCAGGTCGCGGTGTGTCGAGGAACAGCTCGGTGCGCACCGGGTTACCGGTGGTCCGTCGGCTGTCCGACAGGGTAAAGGTGTCGGGGAACGCTTCACAGACTCGGGCGGCCAACGGCACCAGCAACCGATTGGCGGTACCGGCCACGGCGTTCTGTTCGTGAACGATCACCGGCACACCGGCCAGTTTGGCTGCAACGCCGCCAGGACCGGTCACATAACCACCAAAACCAACCACGCACACCGGCCGCAACTGGCGAATGATCGCCCGCGCCTGCCAGACGGATTTGAGCAACATCAACGGCGCCTTGAGCAGGGACAACTTGCCCTTGCCGCGCAGACCGCTGGCGTTGATCCGGTGCAGCTCGATGCCGGCCATCGGCACCAGGTCATTTTCGATGCCACGCGGCGTGCCAAGCCAATGCACGGTGTAACCACGGGCCTGGAACTCGCGAGCGCAAGCCAGTGCCGGGAACACGTGTCCGCCGGTGCCGCCAGCCATGATCAATACGTTAGCGCCCATGGGTCGGCTCCTCGGCGAAGTCGCTCTCATGGAACTCCATCTCCTCACTGCCCAGGTGGGTTCGACTCTCCCACTCAATGCGCAGCAACAAGCCGAGACAGGCACAGCAGATCACCAGCGAGCTGCCGCCGTAACTGAGGAACGGTAAGGTCAGGCCTTTGGTTGGCAGCAGGCCGACGTTCACCCCGATGTTGATCAGGAACTGACCAATCCACAGGAACGACAGGCCGTACGCAATATAGGCAGCAAAGAACTGCTTGGCCTTCTCGGCCCAATAACCGATGTACATGCCGCGAATACAGACAAACACGAACAGCGCCACGGTGCACAGGGAACCCACGGCACCCAGCTCTTCGGCCAGAACCGAGAACACGAAGTCGGTGTGGGCTTCCGGCAGGTAGAACTGTTTCTGCACGCTGTTGCCCAGGCCTACGCCCAGCCACTCGCCGCGACCGAACGCGATCAATGCTTGCGACAACTGATAACCGGCGCCGAACTGGTCGGCCCACGGGTCGGCAAAGTTGGTCAGACGCGCCATCCGGTATGGCTGCACCTGAATCAACAACACCACCGCCGCAACCGCCAGGACCACCATCAACGAGAACCGGAACAGCCCGACCCCGCCAAGGAACAGCATCGCCGCAGCCGCGCCCATCATCACGACGGTGGCACCGAAGTCCGGCTCCATCAGCAACAGGCCCGCCATCGGCAGCAGCACGATGAACGGCTTGAAGAAGCCCATCCAGCTTTCACGCACTTCTTTCTGGCGACGCACCAGATAACCGGCGAGGTAGATCACCACGAACACCTTGGCAATCTCGGAAGGCTGAACGTTGAAGAAACTGAAGCCGATCCAGCGCATCGAACCGTTCACTTCACGGCCGATCCCCGGAATGATCACCATCACCAGCAAACCGAACGCACCGATCAGCATCAGCCAGCCCAGGCGTTGCCAGGTAGCGATCGGAATCATCATGGTAACGATGCAGGCAGACAGGCCCAGCACCACGTAGATCAAGTGGCGAGTCATGTAGTACAGGGCACTGCCCGACTGCACGGCGCCCACTTCGGTCGAAGCCGAGGCGATCATGACCAGTCCGAGGCCGAGCAAGGCCAGGCAACCGGCGAGCATCGGAAAATCGAGATCGATGCCGCGCCCGGTGATGAGCGGCGAAGGAAACGGCTTGATGATGTTGAGCAGGCTCATGCCAGATCCTCCACTGCCTGGACGAACTGGTGACCGCGGTCTTCGTAATTCTTGAACATGTCGAAGCTGGCGCAGGCCGGCGACAACAGCACCACGTCGCCCGGTTGCGCAGCGGCGCGGCATTGCTCCACCGCTTCAACCAGCGAAGCAGCGCGGATCAGCGGCACGGCGTCGCCAATGGCCTCACCGATCTTGTCGGAGTCGCGGCCCATCAGGATCACGGCGCGGCAGTTGGCCGCCACCGGATCACGCAGATCATTGAACTCGGCACCCTTGCCGTCGCCACCGGCGATCAGCACGACCTTGCCGTCGATGTCCGCGCCCAGGCCTTCGATGGCGGCCAATGCGGCGCCGACGTTGGTGGCTTTGGAATCGTTGTAGTAGCTCACGCCGTCCAGGTCACGAACCCACTGGCAGCGATGTTCGAGACCGGCGAACGTGCGCAGGCTCGACAGCATGGCGTCGAACGGCAGGCCGACCGCGTGGCCCAGGGCCAGCGCCGCCAGGGCATTCGACTGATTGTGGGCGCCGCGAATTTTCAGCTCGCGCACCGGCATCAGGTTCTGGAATTCGAAGGCGAGGTATTTCTCGCCGTCTTCTTCGCGGATACCAAACGCCTTGAAATCGGGTTTGCTCAAACCGAAGGTCCAGCAGGGCTGACCTTCGCCCATCAACGGACGGCTCAGGGCGTCCTGACGGTTGACCACGAACTGCCTGGCGCCACGGAAAATCCGGTGCTTGGCCAGGTGATAGGCCGGCAGGCCGCTGTAGCGGTCCATGTGGTCTTCGCTGACGTTGAGCACGGTCGCCACTTCGGCGTTGAGCTGGTCGGTGGTTTCGAGCTGGAAGCTCGACAGTTCCATCACGTACAACTCGATGTCATCACGAAGCAGGTCCAGCGCCGGCGTGCCGAGGTTACCGCCGACAGCGACGCGCTTGCCGGCCGCAGCCGCCATCTCGCCCACCAGCGTGGTCACGGTGCTTTTCGCATTGGAGCCACTGATGGCGACAATCGGCGCCTTCGCGTTACGCGCGAACAGCTCGATGTCGCCGGACAACTTCACGCCACGAGCAGCGGCGGCCTGCAGGGCCGGAGTCGCCAGCGCCAGGCCGGGGCTCACGTAGAGCTCATCGGCGCGGCACAGGAATTCGACGTCCAGCTCGCCACAACGCACTTCCACGTGCGGATAGTCACGCTTGAGCGTGGCCAGTTCCGGTGGATTTTCCCGCGTATCGGCCACGGCAAACGACGTGCCCCGGTTCGCCAGGAAGCGAACCAGGGACATGCCGCTCTTGCCGAGGCCGACAACGATGCGGAAGTGGTCAGAAGCGATCAGAGACACGAGTTTCTACCTCAGCTTCAGGGTGGCAAGGCCGACCAGCACGAGAATCACGGTGATGATCCAGAAACGGACGATCACACGCGGCTCGGGCCAGCCCTTGAGTTCAAAGTGATGGTGAATCGGTGCCATGCGGAACACACGGCGACCGGTCAGTTTGAAGGAGGCAACCTGAATGACGACTGACAGGGTCTCCATCACGAACACGCCGCCCATGATGAACAGGACGATTTCCTGACGGACGATCACCGCGATGGTGCCCAGGGCCGCGCCCAGCGCCAGCGCGCCGACGTCGCCCATGAAGACTTGTGCCGGATAGGTGTTGAACCAGAGGAAGCCGAGGCCCGCACCGATCAACGCACCGCAGAACACGATCAGTTCACCGGCGCCGGGTACGTACGGGATCAGCAGGTATTCGGCGAATTTCACGTTACCCGACAGGTAGCAGAAGATCCCCAGGCCACCACCGACCATCACGGTCGGCATGATCGCCAGGCCGTCGAGGCCGTCGGTCAGGTTGACCGCGTTGCTCGAACCGACGATCACGAAGTAAGTCAGCACGATGAAACCTGCGCCCAGCGGAATGCTGTAGTCCTTGAGCATTGGCAGGATCAGGGTGGTTTCAACCGGCGTTGCGGCGGTCATATAGAGGAAGATCGCCGCGCCGAGGCCAAACACCGACTGCCAGAAATACTTCCAGCGGCTCGGCAAACCTTTGGAGTTTTTCTCGATGACCTTGCGATAGTCATCGACCCAGCCGATGGCACCGAACAGCAACGTCACCAGCAACACGGTCCACACATAGCGGTTGCTCAGGTCAGCCCAGAGCAAGGTGCTGACGCCGATGGACGACAGGATCAGCGCGCCACCCATGGTCGGGGTGCCGGATTTGGACAGGTGCGATTGCGGGCCGTCGTTACGAACGGATTGACCGATCTGACGGTTCTGCAACGTGCGGATCATCCACGGGCCATAGCACAGCGACAAAACCAGCGCGGTCAGCACACCGAGAATCCCGCGCAGGGTCAGGTACTGAAAGACCGCGAAGCCTTTGTAGAACTGTTGCAGATACTCCGCTAGCAGCAGCAGCATTAATGTTTCTCCAGACTGGACCCGCACAAAGCGGCAACGATGTTTTCCATCGCAGCGCTGCGCGAGCCCTTGATCAAAATGGTGGTGTTTGTGTCTTGCTCGGCGCCGAGGGCCTTGATCAGTTCAGCCTGAGTGGTGAAGTGATAAGCCTGCTCGCCAAAAGCGTTTACGGCGTGAGTCATCAATGGCCCGACCGCGTAAAGCGCAGAAACCTTGCCACGGGCATACTCGCCCACGTCGCGGTGCCCCTGCTCCGCCCAGTCGCCCAACTCGCCGATATCCCCGAGCACCAGAACGGTGCGGCCGGAAAAGCCGGCGAGTATATCAACGGCCGCGCACATCGAGGTGGGGTTCGCGTTGTAAGTGTCATCGATCACGCGCATGCCATTGCTGGCCAGTTGCGCGACGGTACGGCCCTTGACCGGCTGCACCGCGCCGAGGCCGGTGGCGATGCCGGACAGCGACACGCCCAAGGCGTGCGCGGCAGCGGCGGCGGCCATGGCATTGGCGACGTTATGGGTGCCGAGCAGGTTCAGTTGAACGCGCTCCACACCGTCAGGACTGTGCAGATTGAACGCCGGGCAACCGCGCGCATCGCGGTCCAGATCGCTGGCGTAGAAGTCGGCGCTGACGTTGCTCAGGGCGAAGGTCAGCACTTTGCGGCCGGCGGCGCGGGTCCTCCAGATGTCGAAGGCCTTGTCGTCGAGATTGAGCACGGCGATGCCATCGGCCGCCAGCCCTTCAATAATCTCGCCCTTGGCTTCCACGATTTTTTCCGGCCCGCCGAACTCGCCAACGTGGGCGGTCCCGGCGTTGTTGAGCACGGCCACGTGGGGCTTGGTCATGCCGACGGTGTAGGCAATTTCGCCGAGCCGCGAAGCACCCAGCTCGATCACGGCGGCGGTATGTTCCGGCGCGAGTTCAAGCAAGGTCAGCGGCACGCCGAGGTCATTGTTCAGGTTGCCACGGGTCGCCAACACCGGACCGCGTGTGCGCAGGATGCTCGCAAGCATTTCCTTGACCGTGGTCTTGCCGCTGGAGCCGGTGATGGCGGCTACAGGATGAGTAAACGCAGCACGGTTCATCGCACCCAGTTGCCCAAGTGCCTGACGGGCGTCTTTGACCAGCAATTGCGGCAGCCCACTGTCGGGCACTTCGCGCTCGACCAGGGCAGCCACCGCGCCTTTGTTCGCCACATCATTCAGATAGTCATGGCCGTCGAAACGCGGGCCGGTCAAGGCAATAAACAGTTGGCCCGGCTTGATCGCACGGCTGTCGATGCTGACGCCATCGAACGTGGCATCGGCGATGATCATGCGGCCATTCAGCGCGCCGGTCAGTTCGCTCAGTTTCAAGTGTTTAAGCATGAGCCACCTCCCACGCGGTCAGTGCGCGATCAGCCTCGACCAGATCAGAGAAGTCATGACGCTGGCCGTTGATTTCCTGATAGTCCTCGTGACCTTTACCGGCCAGGACAATCACGTCATCCACCGAAGCACTGGCGATCAATTGCGCAATGGCCTGGCCACGACCAGCGACAAACGTCACCTTATCCACGTTGGTGAAACCGGCACGGATGTCATCGAAAATTACTGCAGGGTCTTCGGTGCGCGGATTGTCATCGGTGACCAGCACGCCGTCAGCAAGACGTTCGACCACTTCAGCCATCAGCGGGCGCTTGCCGCGATCGCGATCACCGCCGCAGCCGAACAGGCACAGCAAGCGACCTTTGGCATGCGGACGCAGGGCCATCAATACTTTTTCCAGCGCATCCGGGGTATGGGCGTAATCGACCACCACCAGCGGTTGAGTACCGCCGCCCAGGCGCTGCATGCGACCGGCCGGGCCTTCGAGTTTCGGCAGGACCTTGAGGATTTCGTCCAGCGCGTAGTCGAGACCGAGCAAGGCCCCGACCGCTGCCAGGACGTTGCTCAGGTTGAAGCGACCGAGCAAGGTGCTGCGCAGATGATGCTCGCCTTGCGGCGTGACCAACGTGGCGCGCACGCCTTCGTCATCGAACTGTGCTTCGCGGCAAAACAGGTAGGCGCTGCTGTCGAGCAAGCTATAGGTGATCAAGCGCGACTCGCGTTTTTCCGCCGCCAGTTGCCGGCCGAAATCGTCGTCGAGGTTCACCACCCGGCATTTCAGGTCGTTCCAGTCGAACAGCTTGGCCTTGGCTTCGCCGTAGGCCTGCATGGTGCCGTGGTAATCCAGATGATCGCGGGACAGATTGGTCATCACCGCCACATCAAACGCCAATGCCGTTACACGGCCCTGATCCAGACCATGGGAAGACACTTCCATGGCCACGGCTTTGGCACCGGCCTTTTTCAGGTCAGCGAGGGTCGCTTGCACGGCGATCGGGTTCGGCGTGGTGTGCAGGCCGCTTTCCAGCGCGCCATAGAAACCGGTACCCAGTGTGCCGACAATGCCGCAATGCTGGCCGAGCAAATCCAGTGCTTGCGCCACCAATTGGGTCACGCTGGTTTTGCCGTTGGTGCCGGTCACGCCGACCAGGTTCAGGTGGCGGCTCGGTTCACCGTAGAAACGCCCGGCGATATCGGACAGCTGCGCCGCCAGGCCTTTGACCGGAATCAGCGGCACGTCGGTGATCGGCAGCACGGTTGCGCCTTCGACTTCATACGCCACGGCTGCAGCACCGCGCTGCAAGGCGTCGGCAATGTGCGCGCGACCGTCGAACTTGCCGCCAGGAACGGCAAGAAAAAGATCGCCAGCCCGCACATTGCGGCTGTCCAGTGTCAGTTCGCGGATCAACAGATCGCGGCCAGCGTGGGCGAAAATCTTGTTCAGGCTCAGAGACATCAGCCGCGCCCTCCATTGGCTTTCAGCGGAACAACCGGTGTTGCGTTGGCTTGTTGCACCGGCGGCAGGTTGTCCGGCGTGACGTTCATCAGGCGCAGGGTCCCGGACATCACTTTGCTGAACACCGGCGCCGATACCAGGCCACCGAAATAGCCGGCTTTGGTCGGTTCATCGATCACCACCACGATGGCGTATCGCGGATCGCTCATCGGGCCGAAGCCTGCGAACAGCGAGCGGTAGGAATTCTCGGCATAGCCTTTGGTGCCGACCGACGTTTTACGCGCCGTACCGGACTTGCCGCCGACGTGATACGCCGGCACTTGCGCACGGAATACACCGCGCGGTGCTTCGATCACTTGTTGCAGCATGGTCTGCATGGTTTTCGCCACGGCTTCCGGCAGCACTTGCGTGGTTTGCGGCGCCTTGTCGGTCTTGATCAGGGTCAGTGGCGCGAGGCGACCGTTGTTGGCCAGGGCCGAGAAGGCGTGGACCAACTGGATCGCGGTCACGGAAATACCGTAGCCATAGGACAGCGTGGCGGTTTCAGCCTTGCGCCATTCGCGGTAGTTCGGCAGGTTGCCCA
Organism: Pseudomonas sp. BF-RE-22; assembly: GCF_019956155.1. Classification (NCBI taxonomy): domain Bacteria; kingdom Pseudomonadati; phylum Pseudomonadota; class Gammaproteobacteria; order Pseudomonadales; family Pseudomonadaceae; genus Pseudomonas; species Pseudomonas sp. BF-RE-22. The sequence continues at coordinate 63,349 of NZ_JAHBDD010000021.1, forward strand.
CGCGCTCGCCCGGGAAGCCGAGGCCGGTGTCCTGGCCGAGGCCGACTTTCTGCGCCAGGCGGAAAATGGTTTCGCCGCCGATATCGAACGCGACCTTGCTCATGCCGACGTTACTGGAGTTGATCAGAATGCCGGTCAGGTCGAGTACCGGGCCTTCAGTCTTGGATACGTCCTTGATGGTGTACTTGCCAATCTGCAGGCTGCCCGGGTACACCTCGACGGTGTCGGTCGGTTTCCAGCGGCCGGTTTCGATCGCGGCGCTCATGGAGATCGCTTTCATGGTCGAACCCGGTTCGAACACGTCGATCATTGCGCGGTTACGCATCATCGCCGGTTGCAGGTTGCGACGGTTGTTCGGGTTGTAGGTCGGCTGGTTGACCATGGCGAGGATCTCGCCGGTCTTCACGTCCATGATCACCAGGCTGCCGGCTTTCGCGCCGTTCTCGATGATCGCGTTGCGCAGCTCGCGGTTGGCCAGGTATTGCAGACGCAGGTCAATGGACAACGCCAAGGGCTTACCGGCCTTGGCGTTTTTGGTCACCTGAACATCTTTGATAAGTCGACCGCGCCGGTCCTTGATGACCTGCCGCTTGCCAGGGACACCGGCGAGCCATTCGTCATAGGCCAGCTCGACACCTTCACGACCGTGGTCATCAATGTCGGTAAAGCCGACCATATGAGCAGTCACTTCACCGGCCGGGTAGAAACGGCGGAATTCTTCGATGCCGTAGACGCCCGGCACTTTCAGGTCGAGCACGGACTGGCCTTGCTCAGGCGTCAGCCCGCGCACCAGATAGATAAATTCTTTATTAGCCTGCGCTTCGAGACGTTCGGCGAGGGCTTTCGGATCCTGACCCAACGCGGCCGCCAATGCTGGCCACTTCTCTTTGGCCGTTTGCATTTCCTTGGCGTTGGCCCACAGCGTGGTGACCGGAGTACTGACAGCCAAAGGCTCGCCGTTACGGTCGGTGATCAGACCACGGTGAGCCGGAATTGGAATGTGACGAACGCTACGCGCGTCGCCCTGCCCTTTGAGGAAGGCACGGTCGACCACTTGCAGGTCAATGATGCGCCAGCAAATTGCCGCGACCATGACGCCGAGCAAACCCACCACCAGGCGAAACCGCCATGGAAAGAGTGCGCCTTCGAGTTTCATCATGGCGCCACCATCTGCACGTCAGCGGCGCCAGGAATGTGCATCTTCAGTTGCTCGGTGGCCAGAACTTCGATGCGGCTGTGCGCAGTCCAGGTGCTCTGCTCGAGAATCAACCGACCCCATTCCGCCTGCGCCTTGTCGCGCACGCTCAACTCGTTGTAAAGCGAGTTCAACAGCTGACGGTTCCAGTGGGCGCTGTACGACACGCCGATGGCCGACACGAGCACGCCAACAAACAGCAGCAGCATGAAAAAGCTTCCGCCGGGAAGTGGCTTGGCGAAAAGCTTGCTCACCGCAGCTTCTCCGCCACGCGCATGACGGCGCTACGGGAACGTGGGTTGGCTTTGAGTTCGGCCTCGGAGGCGGACTGCGCTTTGCCATGGATTTTGATTTTCGGTTCGAACGCGACGTGACGGACCGGCAGGTTGCGCGGCAGGTTGTCGGCTTCGCCTTTCACCAGTTTGCGCATGAACAGTTTGACGATGCGGTCTTCCAGCGAGTGAAAACTGATGACCACCAGGCGGCCACCGATTTCCAGGGATTCCAGCGCAGCTTCAAGGCCGGCTTCCAGATCGCCCAGTTCGTTGTTGACGTGAATACGCAGGCCCTGGAATGCACGGGTCGCAGGGTTCTTGCCCTTTTCCCATGCCGGGTTGGCGACTTTCAGGACTTCAGCCAGATCGCCGGTGCGTTCGAACGGCTTGATGTCGCGACGCTCGGCCACGGCACGGGCCATGCGGCCGGAGAAACGTTCTTCGCCGTATTCCTTGAACACCCGGGCGATTTCTTCCACCGGCGCGGTGTTGACGAACTCGGCAGCGCTGATCCCGCGGGACGGGTCCATGCGCATGTCCAGCGGGCCATCATTGAGGAAGCTGAAACCGCGCTCAGGGTCGTCGAGCTGTGGCGAAGACACGCCCAGGTCAAGCAGAACGCCGCTGACCTTGCCGGCCAGACCGCGTTCGGCGACTTCCGAACCGAGCTCGGCAAAGCTGCGCTGCACAACGACAAAGCGGCCGTCTTCGGCCGCTAGCGTCTGCCCGGTGGCAATCGCTTGAGGATCCTTGTCGAATCCCAGCAACCGACCCTCGGGACCAAGCTGGCTGAGGATCAACCGGCTGTGTCCGCCGCGCCCGAACGTGCCGTCCAGATAGCAGCCATCAGGACGTACGGCGAGAGCCTCGACGGCTTCGTCAAGCAGTACGGTGATGTGGTTAAAGCCGCTATCAATAGTCACAGGATCAAATCACGCAGTTCATCAGGCATGGCGCCCGGTTGTTGAATAGCAGCCAGGTCAGCGGCAGAAACCGCATCCCAGGCATCCTCGTCCCACAATTGGAACTTGTTCAGTTGGCCTACCAGCATCGCGCGCTTATCCAGCCGGGCATATTCACGAAGACGCGGCGGAACCAGGAAACGACCACTGCCATCGAGCTCGAGGTCGACGGCATTACCAATCAGTAAACGTTGCAGGCGGCGGTTCTCTTCGCGAAGCGAAGGCAGTGCGCGCAGTTTGGTTTCAATAATTTCCCACTCATCGAGGGGGTAAACACACAAACACGGATCAACGGCATCAATTGTGACGATAAGCTGACCGGAACTACGCGAAACGAGCTCGTCACGGTACCGGCTCGGCATGGCGAGACGGCCCTTTGCGTCGAGACTGATAGCGTTAGCTCCGCGAAACACGTCAGCGTTTCTCCAAATATTAGCGTTTTGCGTTCAAAAAACCCACTTCATGCCACTTTCCACCACTTGCGCACACTATAGGAATGCGGCCACCGCACCGTCAAGGCGCGGATTAAAGGAAAACCCTTACAGAACTGAGATTTAGGAGCGTATTGGGAGGGGTAACGGCAATCTGGCGGATGAATTTGCGCGATAACTTGAATCAGCACAGAAGGCTGCGTTCAGAAGTTAAAGTAGTTTGTTAAGAGTAAGATTTTTTCGGTATTACAAAAGAGGTTATGCGATTGATTGTGCAGGAGGGAAATTGCCATTACGAGCGCCCTGCTCAACGATTCAAACAGGGAGGGAAAAAGGTGGAGAGTCGATCTGTAAGCCGGGTTCTGTCTTGAACAGTCATTCGTCTACGATGGCCATCACTGGACATCTTTAGCAACCTACCCGGTCCCAGCGCGGGCCACGCCTTGGGACCCTATTTGGTCTTGCTCCAAGTGGGGTTTACCTAGCCACGAACTGTTGCCAGACGTGCGGTGCGCTCTTACCGCACCTTTTCACCCTTACCGGCGCCGAAGCGCTTAGGCGGTTATTTTCTGTGGCACTTTCCGTAGGCTCACGCCTCCCAGGCATTACCTGGCACTTCGCCCTATGGAGCCCGGACTTTCCTCCCCCCCCTAATTTTCATAGAGGGCAGCGACTGTCCGATCGACTCTCCGCCGCGAAGGTTAACGGCAGAGCGGCCGAAGAACAAGCGTTAAACGCCATCAGCCACGCCTGCACGTCGGGATTTACTCGCCCTTCTGCTTATCCAGCGCGACCTGATACAGGACATTCTTGCGTTCGCCGGTAATTTGCGCGGCCAATGCTGCGGCCCGCTTGAGCGGCATTTCTTCGAGCAACAGATTAAGGATGCGCATGGCTTCACTGCTGACGGCATCTTCCGTCTCGGGGGCGGACCAGCCCGCCACCAACACCACACACTCACCGCGCTGCTGATTGCTGTCCGACTCGACAAACTCGCGCAGCTCGGCCAATGGCAGGCCTTTCAGGGTTTCGAAGGTTTTGGTCAGTTCGCGCGCCAGCAACGCCAGACGCTCGCCACCGAAGACCAGCTCCATGTCTTGCAGGCATTCCAGGATCCGGTGCGGGGCCTCGTAGAAAATCAGCGTGCGCGGCTCTTCCTTTACCAGCTCCAGACGAGCCCGACGACCGACCGCCTTGGCCGGCAGGAAGCCTTCGAAGATAAAACGGTCCGACGGCAAACCCGCCGCCGACAGCGCCGCAATCAATGCACAAGCCCCCGGGACCGGCACGACGTTGATTCCGGCCGCACGGGCCTGACGCACCAGGTGATAACCCGGATCGGAGATCAGCGGCGTCCCGGCGTCGGAGATCAGCGCCACATCGTCACCGGCGAGCAGGCGGGTAATAAAGCGGCTACCTTCATCCCGCTCGTTGTGTTCGTGGCAAGCCGCCAGCGGCGTGGGGATGCCGAAATGCTGCATCAACCGCTGAGAATGACGGGTGTCTTCGGCAGCGATCAATGCCACTTCGCGCAGGATCTTCAGCGCGCGTGCACTGATGTCGTCCAGGTTGCCGATGGGCGTCGCCACCACATAAAGCGAGCCAGCAGCGGAATTCAAAGCACCTGGAGCAGTCAAAGCGCACACCTCATGATCGGTAAAAGCCGCCATTGTAGCGCGTAGCGACGATTGCGATACGCGCAAGCAACCCCGGGTTTTTCAGGCTACGGTGCAGTGCTGGAACATTTGTACGAGCTAAATTGATCGATTCACGCCAGTAGCATCGCGCCCCGGCCAGTGCTTGGGTACAATTCCACGCTTATTTGATCGAGTATCAGGAACACTACATGATCGCTTGCCTGCGGCTGTTCACTGCCCTCTGCCTCGCTGCCTTGCTGGCGGCTTGCGCCAGCTCGCCCTCTTCCAGCCTTGGCGAACTTCCACGGACCCCGGATGCCAGTATCGAGCAACTGCTCGATCAGGCCGCTAAAAGCAAAACGCCGGAACAAGCCGCGCTGTTTCGCCTGAGCGCGGCCGACCTCGCTTATCGCCAGGGCAATGCCGGCCAGTCCGCGCAAATCCTGCAACAAGTGCCGGTCGAGCAACTCAAGCCTGGCCAACAGGTCTTCGCCAACACGCTGGCGGCTGAACTGGCCATGACCCGCAATCAGCCGAAAGCGGCGCTGGCCGCTTTGAGCCATCCAAGCCTGCAACGCCTGGGTGAATTGCCGGAAGAACAACAGATTCGCACCGGCACCGTGCACGCTCGCGCCCTTGAGGCCGATGGCCAGACCCTCGCCGCCGCACGGGAGCGTATTTTCATCGCGCCGATGTTGAGCGGTGAAGCGGCAGGCAAAAACCACGAAGCGATCTGGACCCTGATCGCTTCGCTGCCAACCGACCAATTGCAACCAACCACCAAGGACGACCTCGGTGGCTGGATGGGCCTGGCGCTGGCGGTTAAAACGGCCGGCACGCTTGAGCAACAACAAGCTGCGATCGACAACTGGCGCGCCCAGAACCCTAAACACCCGGCCGCCATTCAGTTGCCGCTGTCACTGACCAAACTCAAGGAACTGGCCAGCCAGCCTCTGAGCAAGATCGCCCTGCTGCTGCCGCAAGACGGCCCGCTGGCATCGGTCGGCAAAGCGCTTCGCGAAGGTTTCATGGCTGCGCACTACCAGGCTCAACAGGCCGGCCAGAAGCCGCCTGCCATCGAGTTCTATGACAGCTCGCGCCTGACTTCCCTTGACGAGTTCTATCGCAAGGCTCAAGCCGATGGCGTGCAACTGGTCGTCGGTCCGCTGGAAAAACCACTGGTCAAACAGCTCAGCACTCGCCCGCAACTGCCGATCACGACCCTGGCGCTGAACTACAGCGAAGGCGAACAAGGCCCGGCCCAGTTGTTCCAGTTCGGTCTTGCCGCTGAAGACGAAGCCCGCGAAGTGTCCCGTCGTGCTCGCGCCGATGGCCTGCATCGCGCCGCGATCATGGTGCCGAAAGGCGAATGGGGCGACCGCGTACTCCGAGCGTTCAGCCAGGACTGGCAGGCAAACGGCGGCAGCATCGTTGCCACCGAGCGCGTTGATCAGCCAGTGCAACTGGCCCAGCAGATTGCCGACATGTTCCAGCTGCGCCAGAGCGAAGGTCGTGCCAAGAGCCTGCAAAGCACCGTCGGTTCGCAGGTCGCTGCCCAGCCTTCGCGTCGCCAGGACATCGAGTTCATCTTCCTGGCCGCCACACCTCAGCAAGCCCAGCAGATCAAACCGACCCTGAACTTCCAATACGCAGGCGATGTGCCGGTTTACGCCACCTCCCACGTATTCAGTGCCAGCGGCGACGTGAACCAGTACAACGACATGAACGGCATTCGCTTCTGCGAAACCCCATGGTTGCTGGACGCCAATGACCCGCTGCGCAAGCAAGTGACCACACAATGGCCACAAGCCGCCGGCAGCCTGGGTCGTTTGTATGCGATGGGCGTCGACGCCTACCGCCTGGCTCCGCGCCTGGGGCAACTCAAGGCGCTGCCGGACAGCCGCATCGAAGGTCAATCGGGTAGCCTGGGCATGACTCAGAACCAGCGCGTCGTGCGCCAGTTGCCGTGGGCACAGTTCGCCAACGGCCAGGTTCAACGCCTGCCGGACACCCCGCGCTGATGCCTGACCGGTCACGCCAGCAAAGTGGTAAAGATGCCGAGCGCCATGCGCTCGAGCATCTGCAACAACAGGGTCTGCGCCTGCTGGCGCAGAACTGGTTGTGTAAACGCGGCGAGCTTGATCTGGTCATGCTTGATGGCGATACAGTAGTATTCGTTGAAGTTCGCTACAGAAAAAACACTCAATGGGGTGGCGCGCTCGATAGCATCGATGAGCGCAAACGGCAGAAACTGATTTTTGCCGCGCAGTATTTTCTTCAGCGCGAGTCGCGTTGGGCCAATTCCCCTTGCCGTTTCGACGTGGTTGCCATCGACAGCAGCCTCGATCAGTTGAACTGGCTGCAGAATGCCTTCGACAGCTGATCGCGTGCGTCCCGAACCGGACACTTTCACCCGACAATTTTGCTCTTTGCTTTGCGGGCTGCACATTCATGTGCCGAGTAGCCGCGCTAATTAAGGTCACACAGATGGACATGCAATCCCGAATTCGCCAGCTTTTTCAGGCCAGTATCGACACCAAGCAAATGGCGATGGACGTACTTGCACCGCACATCGAGCAAGCCAGCCAAGTGATGGTCAACGCCCTGCTCAACGAGGGCAAAATGCTCTCCTGCGGCAACGGCGGTTCCGCAGGCGATGCCCAGCATTTTTCGTCCGAGCTGCTCAACCGCTTCGAACGTGAGCGTCCGAGCCTGCCGGCCATCGCGCTGACCACCGACAGCTCGACGATCACCTCGATCGCCAACGACTACAGCTACAACGAAATCTTCTCCAAGCAGATCCGCGCACTCGGCCAGCCGGGCGACGTACTGCTGGCGATTTCCACCAGCGGCAACTCGGCGAACATTATTCAAGCGATCCAGGCCGCACATGATCGCGAAATGATTGTCGTAGCATTGACGGGCCGCGATGGCGGCGGCATGGCGTCGCTGCTATTGCCCGAGGACGTCGAGATTCGCGTACCGGCCAACGTCACCGCACGTATTCAGGAAGTCCACCTGCTGGCGATCCATTGCCTTTGCGATTTGATCGACAGCCAACTGTTCGGGAGTGAAGAATGACCCCTAATCGCCTAGGCCTTCTGGCCTTGACCCTGTGCCTCGGCATCAGCGGCTGCACCTCGGTGGTGAATGCCAGCCGTGAAGCGCCGATCGATGATGATCGCGGCACACGCACCTTAGGCAGCAAGATCGACGACTCTCTGATCGACACCAAAGTCGGCGTGAACATCGCCAAGGCCGATCCAGCCCTGGACAACGATTCGCACATCGTCGTCACCAGCTTCAACGGCGTCGTACTGCTCGCCGGCCAAACGCCGCGCGCCGACCTCAAGGCCAAGGCCGAACAGGCCGCTGCCGCCGTGCAGCGCGTGAAAACGGTGCACAACGAACTGCAGGTGCTGCCGCCCTCCGGCTTCCTCGCCCGCCAGAACGACACCTGGCTGACCTCCAAGATCAAAACCCAGATGCTCACCGATCCGAACATTCCGGGCTCGCGCATCAAGGTTGTCACTGAAAACGGCATCGTCTATTTGCTGGGCCTGCTGACCAAGCAGGAAGCCGCCCAGGCGACCAACCTGGTGCAGGGTGTTTCCGGCGTGCAGAAGATTGTGAAGCTGTTTGAGTACATCGACTGATACTAGCGGCGATCTAGAGACCGCCATCACCCTGTAGGAGCCAGGCTTGCCGGCGAAGGCGATTTCGAGGACGCCTTCGCCGGCAAGCCTGGCTCCTACCTGTG